>JAGONZ010000003.1 GCA_017992755.1 Candidatus Buchananbacteria bacterium
CCGCCGGGGCTGACCATGAAGTTAAATGGATTACTATACTCATCTGGATTGTAGACCAACACCGAAGAGCGCCCTTGGCGATTTTCCGGCACGGCATCACTGGCATCGTTATTATTGATAATCACTGCCAAGGAGCTGGTGACATTGTCAGGCTTGAAATTCCAAACAACGTTAGTTGCTTGATTATTGGGCGGTGTGAAATTAGTACCACGAACCCGCACGGGATCGGCGGCATTGCCGACCGGCTGACCACGTCGTTTGAGCGAATCAGCGTCGGTTGCAGTTGTAGTGTTTTCAACACTACAAATACCAGGTCGAACAATATCGTTGACCACAAAGTTTTTCGGATCACTCACGAAACCTACTGCTGTTTCAACCGTTGCCTCATGTGATTCGTGAACAATATCAGGTACCTCGAAAATAATCTGGTTCGGTTGCCAAGTGGCGGTATCGCTACAAATATTATTTGGGAAGTTTACTGAAAACGAACCTAAACTCACCGTTCCAGGATCTACACCAAAATGCCGGCCAGTAATCGTGATGAAATTTCCGGGTGCGCCATTACCTGGCGTCACGGCATCGATGATGGGAACTTGATTACACTGCATAGTACAACTGCCGCCACAGTTGCGTCCCGTTTCATCACCGTCCTGCGTCTCATTAAAACAATGTGGCGGATCGATAACAACCTTAATAATCTTTGAATCATATGTCGTTGACAAGCCGCCACTTGGGGTCATCACCGTCTTAAGTTGCCAATTAGTTTTAAGGGCATAAACACCTTTATCGCTCGTATCCCAATTAACACTCGACCCAAATTTCTCACTAGTTGTTGAATTAGGAGTGAATGCCTGACTGTGGTCGCTAAAACTTCCCTGTTGTGCTGCTAATTGTAATTTTACATTATCAATCCCACCTTCGCGGTTGTAGGTATAGGCACCCACCGCTAGATCCACGGCGTTAGGAATTCCCACTGGCTCTTCATAAGAAAAGTTCTGCCCTATAGTGACCGCATCCCAACCTGTAAGTGATGGCGCGCTAAATTTAGTAATCCTAGTCCCCTGTTTGGTATCACCCGGACAAATCCGATCACCAAACCCACAACTCCCCCAATGGCCATCAGCATCACACGTGCGCACCCCACCACTACACCCACCACTCGAACAACTCCGAGTCTCTCCGGGCGTACACGTATCGCCACCATTTAAAAATTCACTGGTCGTTCTAAAAATCATTGCCACGATTGCAAACGCACTCAAAATAATTACCAAACCAATCAAGCCCTGAATAATAATTCTTTTAGCGCGCGTAACTTCATCAGCACTACCGCCGGCTTTCATCCAGATCCAGCCGCCGTAGAGCATGACGAGCACTGCAACGACACCCAAGAATCCTAAGAGCCATTGGACAACCAACACAATCCCCTCGCGGAGCGTCAGGTCAGTGCCTTGTAAGACACCAAAACTACCCTGACTGGTACCGAAATTATCCTGCGCCAAAGCTGGAACAACCAACACCGCCGAGAGTAGTAATGCGGCGAAGGTGGCAAGGATTAATTGGCGGCGGAAATAATTCATATGCTAGGGCGTGCACTTACCAAAGCAACAGCCAAGACCATTTGGATAATCTTCAGTGACCACCCAACTACCATCTATTGGTGTTTCTGCAGTTGAATGATGGGCAAAGCAAGTCGTCGCACATGTAGCGGCTCCGGAAATATCTTCGCAGCGCATTTTAGCGTATGAAGCCGGATTAGGGAGTGTGACTTGAGCTGTCGTACCACCTGATTGAGTTTGGCCACTGCCATTAACATCACTCGTGCAGCCAACGGTTGTCCCATCGGTCGCGCTTTGATACTGACAATTATTATTGCCAGCACCATTACCAGCATTTTTCGGTCCAGCACCGGGCAAAAAACAATTTTGATACACATCCTGCACGCCCGAACCAATAAATGGAGTATAGCTAACATTTGGATCAAGTCGGCTGTGGCGAATTTCGGCAGTGGTAAAATCAGCAAATGAATCGCGATCGGTATCGGTGCCTTCTTGGGCAATCCAATACCCGACCGGGTTAGCGCTTTTTGTCAGCGTCTCAAATGCAACATATCGTTGGCTGCGCTCAAGGATTGTTTCGCCATAGTTCCACCCTGGTTTTAATGTGGAGCTGCGCACCAACCCATTAAATTCAATTACTACTGGTTGCCGATAATCAACTACTACTTCGTCACCAATTGGCGTAATTCGAGACACTAACGGCGACCGTAATTCAATTTTATCAGAAATCCAAAAGCTCCAATTGAAGCTATCTCCAATGCCGCCAGTTGCCGGCATTGAAGGTGTATATAAAGGCGTAATTGCATTGAGGATGTAGAAATTCTTTCCTGAATGACCGGTGCCGGTGCCCGATGCGCCATCGCTAGCACCAAGAATTGTATTAGGGGCGTCAGCGTCCGTGTAATAATCAAAGCTGCCATTGAGTGAATTACCAGCAATATCAATAACGCCTTGCGCTACCTGATCAGTGGCAGTGCCTGGGTATTTAATCGTGCGACTCCCAATGGTTTTAGTACAGACGTCGCCGACAGTGCATTGACCACGCCACGCACTACACCAGGAAGTGTCCGCTCCGCACGTCCGCAATGGCGCCGCGCCGATACCAACTGAATAGTACGTAGCTTTATGGGCGTAATCTTGAGGATTGGCTTTGACTAAAGCATTGGTTGGCCAACAAGTAATTTGTTCACCACAAGCATTTTGGCCGCAGGCTTCGGTGCTCCGCAATTCAATCGTTCGGTAGTTGTTAGAAATCTCTGCAGTATATGAAACGTCTTGAGCTGTACTTAAATTAGTATCGCCATCGATATTGGCGCGCACTTGGAACACTCCTTGGTCAACAATCAGCGGACTGACCGCTTCATTGAACGTAATTTGAATAATCGCATTCCGAGCAACGTCCGGTCGGCCAGTAACTGTCTTTTGTTCGCTCGCCGCTACACCACCCGCAGCAGTGACCATGATTAAATTAGCCGTACCAGTAGCCGCCGGCACAAACTTCAAGCCATATTCGCTGGCAGGCGTCCCCGTTTCTATCGTTTCGACACAGCCAGCACCACACAGTTTAAATAAAGACCCAAAGTCGGTGACCAGGCGATTAGCAATTGCCGCGGCGGTAGCCGCGCCAGTGCTGCCAGTTTGAATATCCGCGCCGATCACATACCTTTTGAGATTGTTAACGCCACGCGCCAACTCCAATTGATCCCCTGTTTGAGCTGGAGTCACGGTTAAGCTCCAACTCGTGCCGGGCTCTGGTCGGGCAGCGACGCTCATTTGTAAGCCATTACCTAAACTAAACACCGTACCGCCGTTATATGCAGTATCAGTAAACGAACTGCCGTCGCTATAGGTCGTTTTTGGCTTTAAATCATTGCCCATCACAATCGTCACGTTGCCACCTACACGACCGCCGTACGTGCCATTAATTGTTGCCGCTGGGGCATTCGGAGTTTGGGCAATAACAGCACTCACCGTGGCCACTTGCTGTGATTTTAACTGCTGATTGTTGCCGTCAGTAATCGTGATCGCCAAGCGGCGAGCTGACGCTGGCGTTCCGAGCGCGTAGAGGTCGGCTTCGTTATCAGGGTCAGGGAAGACGCCGCTGACACTCGCCATACTGCGTGGATTTAATAATTCGTTGGTGCTCAGGATTTCTGGCGGATCTAGATCAACTTCGCCGTTGGTGGTGAAATCCCACGCATATTGGCTACCGCCCCAAGCATTAAACACTGAGGCATTCGTAGCTTTGGCTAAAATATCTTTTTGCAGCACCACATAAAATTGACGATCGACTTGATCTTGTTGTCCTAAATACTTGTTAGGCGTCAAGACAAATGTTCGATTGTCATTGGTTTGGCTGACAGTCGTCGCTGTGAACTCATCGGCGGAAAAATTATCAGGTACGTCATCAGTAACACAGCCACGCGCCGTTTCGGTGTCGGTATATAAACAGAGCTGAACGTTCTTAAGCGGCTCGCCGTCGCATTTGTCGTTACCGTTGCGATCATCACAGATCGAGCTCGGCACAACTTGCTCTTTAAAAGTCACCGCAATCCAAGTATTAATTGGCACTTCCTGCTGGCCCTTCTCTGGATAGGTACTCGCAATTGGTCCGAGACCGATACCCGAGCGCCAGCGATCACTGGCACAGCCAGGACATGGATTGTCAGGGCCGCCGTTATTGCGACCATAACCGAGCAGGTTGAAAATTAACGTGACAATTCCAAACGACACCAAGATAATTACTAGCCCAATTATACCGTTGCGGATAATCTTTTTCGCCTGAATAATCTTTTTATCATCACCCCCGGCAGTCATCCAGACAAAGCCGCCGTACAGGATTACCAAAACGACAACGACCGCTAGGAAGCCAAGAAGATACTGAACGACACGGATAATCGCCCCGCGCAAATCAAGGTCAGGTGCTCGGAGAATATCGAAACTGCCGCTCGTTACTTGAAAGGCGTCAGTACCAGTGGTCTGCGCTGAAACCACCAACGGCAAAGCCATCGCCGCGATAAACGCGATGATGATGAAATACTTGCTGATTCTGGATGTGAGCCTGTGCATGGGTTCAGGGTACATCACTACTTGTTAGCTAATTTGGCTTTGACGATCGCCGACACTTGTTGGCCGTCAGCGCGATCTTTGAGTTTGGCCATTGCCGCGCCCATAATCGCTCCGAAACCATTCGCACCAGAGGCAATAGCCTCATCGACGGCCGCGACGATCTCGGCTTCGCTGAGCGGCTCCGGCAGAAAAGTTTTAATCAACTCTGCCTCTCGCTCTTCTTGCTCTGCCAGCTCTGCCCGATCGTTATCACGATAACTTGTGGCCGACTCGACGCGCTTTTTGAGTTCGCTGCGCAACACGGCGATGAGCTCCGGATCGGGTAACGGCTGATCTTTTGCCGCGCCGCTTTCGATCTTGCGGTTAGTGATTGCCGCCTTGATCATTCGGAGGATGCCGATTGTTGCTAGATCTTTAGCCTTAGCAGCTTCGAGGTAGCGATTATCAATCTGTTCGTTCAGTGACATAAGTACATTACTGAATAATTTCCTGCTGACGACTGGTCGTCAGCAGTGAACTGTTCATTAACGACGAGTATCGCGTCGCGTATCTTCTTCTAGTTTGCCGATTTTTTTGAGGTATTCGCGTTTAGCGGTAATCTCGGTTCGCCGTGAGGCGGCGGCACGTTTGGCGGTTTTGTTTTTTTCGGATGAGTGATAGCGAATTTTTCGCGACTGAATCAACCGGCCACTCTGCTGGATCTTTTTACCAAAACGCCGCACGAGCGCTTCAAATGTTTCACCTTTTTTGCGTTTTACTTCTGCCACTGTAATTTCACCGTTCCTTTCTATTCTTATGACTTAAATCGTTACTAAGGGGTAATATCTTCCAGTTCATCAAAATGCTTCACTTCATGCTCCAGGGCCAGCGCTTCTGGCTCGGGTGTAACTTCTACTGGCGCGGCCGCGACGATCTGCCGTTGCTCATGGCGCTCCAAGCGGCGGACCAACTCTGATTCAATCTTATTGAAATCAATAGTCTCCTGAATCCCGCCATCCATATCACGCACGAGAATCGTGCCGTCACCAATTTCTTTTTGACCGAGGATCAAGCAAAATTTCACGCCCAGCTTGTTGGCTAATTCCAACTGCTGCTTGAGCGTGTCCTTGTTGAAAGCCTGGGCCAATTTGAAACCGCGGCTGCGCAAGCGCTCATAAAGTACGAGCGTTTTTTTCTTGGCGGCATCGCCAAGTTGTGCCACAAAAATATCAGCCTGAGTTTCGTCGGCCACTTTGATATCTTGCTCACGCAGGCGAGCTACAATTCGGTCCATACCGAGCGACAACCCACACGCCGGCGTCATTTCGCGACCGCCAAGCATTTCAACTAAGTGATCATATCGACCACCACCGCCGAGCGACGTTTTGCCAGTGGCATCATCGATCGCCCAGTATTCAAAAATAGTGCGGGTGTAATAATCTAATCCCCGTACGATAAATGGGTTAAGGTTGTACGGCAAATCAAGCTCATCCAAATATTCAATCACTTTCATTAAGTGCTTCTTGGATGATTCGTCCAAATAATCAAGGATTTGAGGGGCGCCTTCACGCAATGCCACACACGCTTCTTCTTTGCAATCAAGTAAGCGCAATGGGTTTTTGGTCAAGCGAGTTTTACAATTTTCATCAAGCTCTTTGCTGTGCGCTTTGTAATATTTTACGAGCGCTTTTTTGTACTCTTCGCGTGATTCGGGATAGCCGAGGCTATTGATCTGAATCGTGGCTTCCAACCCGAGCTCGCGCAAGCAGTTATACCCCATCAAAATCATCTGGGCATCCAGGGCTGGGTTATCTTCGCCGATCGCTTCATAGCCAAGTTGATAAAACTGACGATAGCGGCCAGCTTGTGGTCGTTCGTGTCTGAACTGTGGACCAACATAGAAAAACTTCACCGGCTGCATTTGATTAAGCATGCCGTGCTGAATATAAGCCCGGACAACACCGGCTGTCATTTCTGGTCGAAGCGCTAATTGATCACCACCCTGATCGGCAAACATATACATTTCTTTTTCAACGATGTCGGTTTGTTTACCAACACCGCGGATAAAGAGATCAGCATGTTCGACGATCGGCGTATCGATGCGGCCATACCCGTAATCATCAGCAATCTTCTGAGCTACGCGTCGGAGCGCTCGCCAGTGCTGCTGGTCTTGCGGCAAAATATCGCGCATGCCGCTAACTGTCGCGATGTCGCGCTTGGTTTTCTTAGGTTTCTTTTCAGGCTCGACGGCCTTTGGTGCTTTCATTGCCATACAGTTTAGAAATTATAGTCAGGATCGTTAAATACCGTCAGACGCTCAATCGGCCAGCCACGAATCCAGGTGCGGCCGATAATAAAATCTTTATTGACTGGACCAAAACTGCGTGAATCTTTGCTCTGTTCTCGGTTATCACCAAGCAAGAAATACTGGTTATCGCCAAGTGTCACATCGCCAAACCCGTGAAGCGCCAGCTCAGTCCGACGATCAGCGGGTAAGTATGTTTCATTAAGCAACTGGGGTTCGCTGCCATTTTTGGAAATATACACCTGATCATCGCGAATCGTCACCCGTTCCCCTGGCAATCCAATAATCCGTTTAATGAAAAATTGTTTCGGATCCAGTGGGTATTTAAACACGACAATTTCTCCGCGCTCTGGTTCGCGCACTCGATAACTCAACTCATCAATAATCAAGTACTCATGATCGTAAAAGTTCGGCTCCATTGATTCACCTTTGACATAGAAAGGTTGAATCAAGAAATAACGAACTGGAACGATAATTGCCAACGAAATTACCGCCACTTTAATGACCTCAAACACGAGGCTGCCAAGAGCAGCTCCACGTGAGGGTGTGGATGACTGATAATTTTCGCTCATATAGGCTTTAAGATAGCACAAACAACCCTAATTGGCAAATAATTGATTTAAGCTATACCATTTTCTGTTGGCAAGTTTCAAGGGATGCGTTATACTGTGAGAATGAAGTTTGGATTACTGAAATCGAAATCACTGCGGTCACCAGGAGACCCGATGCAGGTCAATCTCTTACCTGAAGAACACCGGCCGACGCCAGAACCGACGCCTCAGCCACTTGGACGACTCCTGCTAGTTTGCGGTGCCAGCCTCGTAATTGTCCTCCTCGTTTGTGGTTCGGCGCTCGTATTGGCAGGTAACCGGCTCGGCGCCCTCAGCGACTTGCCGTTTATTGGTCGCGTCGGTCAATTAGTTTCCAATAACGACCGCTTACTGAAAGGCGAGCCCGAAGACCGGGTTAATATTGTATTAATTGGGATCGGCGGCAAAAACCACGAGGGCGGCACCTTGGCGGACACAATTATTGTCGCCAGCTTAAAGCCAAGCACCAAACAAGTCGCCGCTGTTTCAATCCCCCGCGATTTGACGGTTCAAACCGCTGACCGTGGCCAAATCAAAATTAATGCCGTGCACGCCTACGCCGAAAAAGAAACTGCGGGCAGTGGTGGTCCAGCGTTAAGTGCGGCTTTAGAAAAAGTTCTCGGTGTACCTATTCAATATTATGTCACGGTTGACTTTGACGGCTTTGAAAAACTGATCGACGAATTCGGTGGCGTTGACGTTGACGTTGAACGTGATTTAATTGATTACGAATACCCAATCCGCGGCCGCGAAGATGCGGAGCCAATTTCCAGCCGCTACGAAACACTCAATATTAAAAAGGGGCAGCAGCATATGGATGGCGCGCTGGCGCTCAAGTACGCCCGTTCGCGTCACGCGCTCGGTGGCGAGGGTTCAGATTTTGCCCGTTCCAAACGCCAACAAAAAATTATCGCCGCGCTCAAGTCAAAGATTCTTTCCGGTTCAACATTCTTGAATCCCCGAAAGCTTAACAGTCTCTACGCCGCCTATCGTGAAAACGTGACTACCAATTTAGAAATTTGGGAGGCCTTGCGATTAGCTGATATCGGTAAAGATATTGACCCATCACAGATCATTAGTCAAAGTCTTACCGATGCTCCAACAAGTTTATTGTACGCCACTAATCTGAACGGCGCCTATGTCTTATTGCCTCGCGGCAATAACTTCGACAAGATCAGCGCCCAATGGCGCACCGTATTCACGAGCACTTCAACCTTATCAACTCCAACAACTAACCAAGGCGTGCCGTACGTAGCGCCAACAAGTACCACACCAAAACCTGCAGCCACGACAACGCCAGTTGTAGCAACGACAACGCCACCAAAAGCAGCGACGACGACTACAACCAAGCCAAAAGTTGAACATGCCAATGTCGAAATTTACAATGGTACGTTTATTACCGGCTGGGCAACGCGCGAAGCTGACGCCTTGCGAAATCTTGGCCTGACGATTCTAAAAACTGGCAACACCCCCACTCGCGACTACACCACAACAATTGTCTACGACCAATCAAATGGCAAATATCCTGAAACAACCAAGCTCATGCGCAGTCGCTACGGCTCCGCTCGCAAAGAAAAATCACCAATCGCGAGTACTGCGGATTATGTGATAATATTGGGCCAAGCTGCTCAGCAGTCTGAATAACAACGTCATCATCACTGGAGGAAAAGCAACATGGACAATTCGCAAGAACTGCTCACGGTATTACGAGAGCGACTTGAAAATAATGGCTTTGGAATCGACGTAGTTGAATCTCACATCATCATTACGCATACAGCCACCGGTAAACAATACCAACACTCAATTGAAGATTTGCTTAAAGGCAAAGAAAACGTGACCCCAATCACTTGATCGGGGTCTTTTATTTAACCTAATTTAAGGGCGTCTAGCAGCTTCACCGTGCGTCAGCATGTATAACAGACCGCCCGGCTCATTGATTTTCTGCTGCTGAAAAATTCCCTCGTCATCGACGCCTCGAGTCTCAGGGTCGAGATCATAATTTTTTAAATTGTTATCAGTAGTACCATCGGCTTTTGACTTCCCAAAGTCAATAATATACATCGACTGGCGGTCATCAGCAATCATCAAATTACGTTCATGCAAATCGCGATGGTAAAACCCTTGGGCGTGCATATGGCGGATCGCTTCTTGTAATCCAGAGTACAAATCTTCACCCAGAGCTTCCTGATATCCGATATAGTCCGCACAAATTTCTCGGATGATGCGACTAACTTCGCGTTCATCTTCAGTTTTGCCAAACCGGTCAGTAAATTGGGTTCGGAATAATTTTTCAAGTAAGGTATAATTTTTTACATTCCTGAGATAACTCGCGGTATCAATCGTCTCGCCATTTTTAATCGCCTGCAATAGGGATAATTCTGGCTCAACCATCGTTGGTGCGTGCTCCTGGATAAAAGCCTGGGCTTCAGGCAATAACATATTCCAGCCCGTGACAAAGCTTGTTCCATGGTAGCCGCCATGCCGCACCGCACTGCCCATAATTCGCATGATCCTTTTCTTAACTTCGGGCTCATAGCCCGCATAGGAGAAATCTTTGATTTTATGTTCGAGAACCGTCGCAATCACTGAACCAGTATTCTCACTACCATCAGCCTGTTCGGTTAGCGCCGCCAAGAGACTTTCTCGCAGTGAGAACGTCGCTAAATCAACACCGTTAACATACTCCATGCTGAGAAATTCAACTTCATCACCAACAGCTTGGTCATTGCCAATTTTTCTCTTAAATAATTCCGGGTGACGCAACTTCAGATGGCTGCGACTCACTGACACTAGTTGTGGCACCTTAATTTTATCTGCTACCGGCGAGGCCGAGACGATCTCAAACGCCCGCTGCTGCAGAGCAATTTCGTGAGCGGCGGCGCCCTGTTTGAACAGCTTATGAAATTTAGCAACGAAGGCTTCTCGTAACGCTTCACTGTCCGCCGGATCAAGTTCACCTTCAATCGCCTGCAATAACTCATGAGTTTCCGTGCCGCCAACTTCAACGATCACCGCTTCTTTGCCTTCGTTAATTTTGTGACCAGTAAACTCAACCAGTGTCTCCCAAATAATGTCTCGCAATAAGTCTAGGCGTTTATCTTGGCCAATTTCATTTTCAACACATTGCTGTTCAATCTCTTGTACGTCTTCATGATAAACTTCAAGTGCGCGTTTAATATGTTCGGAAGACAGTTTATCAGACGTTTCTGAATTATGGGCAACTTCAAAACTCTTCATACGGTGAATATATTCTGTATCAATTAATATTGGGAGTCTATCATATTATAGCGAGCGTTGCTATGTAATCAAAAGAAAAGCCGCCCATTCTTATAGGCGGCCTATATATCCAATACGATGTTACGCGGCTTTCTTCGCAACTTTCTTCTTAGGAAGCCTGGGCTGCGATTTGCACTTAATCCAGGGGTACGGTTTGCCCCGGCCTTTGCTCACCCAGATGCGAAACTTAAACTCCGAGTCAAGTGACTGTTCAAATGCGTCGATGACGTCGCGCGGGCATTCCCAGAGGCCGTGAACTTTTCCATCTTGGCATTGAACAGCAGGTTGGGCATTAGCCTCTGCAATTCCATGAGGCGCCATATGCTGAGCAACTACGCTGTTACTATATTTGCCCCGCGGCTCAATATACCAACGACATTCACTTACGCGCTCCGTAGCTTTTTTAGATGCCATGACTACACTCCTTGTGTTGGGTCCCCGTACTATTTGCAACTACACCAAGAGTCTACCATATTCCGCGAATGGTTGCCAATATTGACTTTTTATGCTACGATACCACCATGCCTCAAGCGAACAAAAAACTTGCTCAAGTGGCGATCGTCGGTCGGGCCAACGTTGGTAAGTCCATGTTATTCAATCGATTGATTGAAGAAAACAAAGCGCTTGTCTCCCCGATCTCCGGCACCACCCGTGATCGCAACATCGACACCGTCACCTGGCGTGACCGTGAATTTACCCTGGTTGATACCGGTGGTCTTGATATTGACGAATCCAGCGCCACGTTAATTGAGAAAGGAATCGTCACCCAAGCCGAGCAAGCCATTGCTGACAGTGCTTTGATCTTCTTTGTTATTGATGCCAAGACCGGCGTCCTGCCAGACGACAAAGATCTCGCTCGCAGCCTCCGCCAGCGCGGCTATGCCGACAAGATTATCTTAGTCGCCAACAAAGCCGACAGTCTCCGTTGGCACCAGAAGCCCAAAGAAATGTACGGCCTCGCCCTCGGCGAACCGCAGATGATTTCAGCCGCCAGTGGTTCAGGTTGTGGTGACTTACTTGATATCGTCCTCGAGCGTTTGCCCCGCCGCGTTTCTAAAATTAAAGAAGCTCAAAAATCAATTCGCATCGCCATTGTCGGCAAACCAAACGTCGGTAAGTCGGCGCTCGTTAACGCGATGCTTGGTGAAGAGCGCGTGATCGTCAGCCCGATTGCTCACACCACTCGTGAATCGCACGACACGCCGTTTCGTTTTAAAGACACGGACTTCGTCTTGATCGACACCGCCGGTATCCGCCGCCGCGGCCAACTAACGCCAGGCAGTCTCGAGCGCTTGTCAGTTGATAAATCATTAGCGACAATTGTTAATGCGGATATTATTTTATTCGTGACTGATGCCAGCTTGCCGCTTGATGCTCAAGATAAAAAGATTACTCAAGCCGTACTCGAAGCTGGTAAGCCAATCATTATCATTGGCAATAAATGGGATTTGATTCCTGAAAAAGATACCGCGACCATCAATAAGTTTGAAGAATATTATCGCGGCCAAATGCCGTACCTCTGGTGGGCACCGCTAATCTTTATTTCCGCCAGCGAACTTCAGCGAACACATAAGGTGCTCGACCTGAGCCTGACGATTCACGCGGCGATGCAACTCGAAGCCACTCAGGGCCAGCTCGACTTTTTCCTCAAGCGCTCAATCAAGCAACAACCGCCATCACGCGGGAAAGGTCTTAAAAATCCGTTTATATACCAAATTCGCCAAATCAAGACCAATCCCCCACGCTTTCAGTTGGTGGTCAACGACCCAAAGATTTTGCATTTTTCCTATTTGCGCTTTATCCAAAATGGCATCCGCGAACATTTCAAATTGATCGGCTGTCCGATTCAAATGGAAATGATTAAAAAATCTAAACTGAAATGATCACTCATTTAGTTATTGGTCTGGGTAATCCTGGGACTGACTACAAAAATACTTGGCATAATTTGGGTGCGGAGACTCTTAATGCATTAATTGCAGATATAGATGCCACACCATTAGCCTTCGAGAAAAAGTTTAATGCATTAATATCACGCGTTAAATTGGGTGAGAATGAACTACTCTTAGCTGCCCCACAAACATTCATGAACCGTTCAGGGGAAAGCGTGTTTAAGTTATTAGGCTTTTACAAATTATCCGCCAAACAGTTAATTGTTGTTCAAGATGATATTGATCTACCCTTAGGGACACTACGAATTACAAGTGGTTCATCTGCAGGTGGGCACAATGGAGTTAAATCAATTATTGAACAGATTGGTTCTCAAGAATTTTTACGCCTTAAACTCGGAGTTGCGACTCCTGGACTGAGTATTTTAGGCGCTACAGAATATGTACTACAGCAATATTCAGGTCACCATGAAATAGAAAAGGAAGCTCAGGCGCTAATCAAGAATGCGATCGAATCGCTTAAGGTGATAATTAATGAATCCCCTGCGGCAGCGATGAACAAGTTCAATTAATTATCTATTTATTTTAAAACCCGTCATACATATGACGGGTTTTATTTTTCTCTGAAAAACTTTTTAACTTTTCTTAAGGCGCTAACTGCTACAGTAGTAATACGCAAAACAAAAGTCCGCTCGTTACTGTCTGCTACTGCATAAGCGCTCCAATAAAGGAACGACCATACATCGATCAGTGGCTATGCCATCAGGAGGGAGTGACATAGCACCAATTAGCAGACAGAAACGAACGGACAATAATGAAAAATATTTTAGAGCACTCAAACCCGCATGTCAACACCAGCTACTGATCGACCGTACTGGCTCGGCTTCGCGCGCATCGCTGGCGTTGGTCCCGCCACTTGGCACCGCTTACTTGAAGCTTTCCCAACAATGGCCGCGGCGTGGACTGCCAATTCCACACAATTAACTGCTGCCGGTATTCGCCAGAAAGATGCTCAGGAAATTTGTGACCAGCGCGCCACGATTGACTTACACGTTCTTCAATCACAAATGGAAATGGCTGGCATTTCCATGCTGACTCTTAACGATGATGATTACCCGCCACTCTTACGCCAAATCCATCACCCGCCAGCCGTCTTGTTTTACCGCGGCTCGCTGTCCGCCCTCGCCGCACCCACACTCGCGGTTGTTGGCACGCGCCGGTATTCAAGTTACGGCAAACAAGTCGTTACCGAACTCGTCCAAGGGCTCGCCACCCGTTGCACAATTCTCTCCGGTCTGGCGCTGGGCATTGATGCCCTCGCCCACCGGGCTTGTCTCGAAGCTGGTGGCATCACCATTAGTGTTCTGGGCTCTGGGATCGAAACCGCGCGCATCTCCCCGACTGCCAACCAATATCTGAGCGAACAGATTCTCGACAGTGGCGGGGCACTCATAAGTGAGTATCCCGTCGGCACACCACCCGGAAAGTTTACCTTTCCGCTGCGTAACCGAATCATTGCTGGGCTCTCACTGGGAACATTAGTAATCGAAGCGCCAGAAAGCTCGGGCGCACTGATCACAGCGCGCTATGCTTTGGAGTTCAACCGCAGTGTATTGGCAGTCCCCGGCAGTATTTTCAGTGATACGTCTCGCGGTACCAACGAACTCATTCGCTTAGGTGCGATACCCGTAACCAAGACTGATGATGTGATTAATGAGCTGCAATTACAGGACTTAGCAGTGACCGCGACCACGCCCATTGAGCTCTCCGCTGACGAACAATTCATCTTAAACAAACTGTCACGCGAGCCATTACACATTGACACGATCGCGCAAACATGTAATATTACTATAATGTCTCTCTCAAGCACCTTGATGCTCCTTGAAATGAAAGGTGCGATTAAAGACTTGGGTGGTAATACTTACATTCGAATGTTATGGCAAAAAAACTCGTAATTGTGGAGTCGCCCGCTAAGGCGAAAACCATTTCCAAGTATCTCGACAACGAATACACCGTGCGGGCATCCGTCGGTCACATTCGCGATTTACCGAAATCAAACAAAAACGCCATCGACATTGAGGCGGGGTTTGTGCCGCATTACGAAGTGGTCAAAGGCAAAGAAAAAATTGTCAGCGAATTAAAACAATTAGCCAAAGAATCCAGCGGCGTAATTCTCGCAACAGATCCTGATCGTGAAGGTGAAGCCATTGCTTGGCATATTGCTGAAGCACTTGGCTTGAAGCACCCAAAGCGCATCGCCTTTCATGAAATTACTAAAGCGGCTGTTCAGGAAGCGATCAAACATCCACGCGACATCGACAACGACCTGAAAGAAGCCCAGGAAGCCCGTCGCGTACTCGATCGCCTATTCGGATACGACCTCTCAGGTTTAATCTGGACCAAGTTACGCTACGGTCTATCTGCTGGTCGCGTCCAATCACCTGCATTGCGAATCTTAGTTGAACGTGAACGAGAAATTCGCGCTTTCGTTCCGGAAGCCTATTGGGTACTGATGGCCGACTTGAAAACCAAAAATGGCGACGTCATTCCTTTTACCTGTTCAGTCGAACCAAAAACTGAAGCTGATGCCACCGCCATTGTTGAAGCAGCCCAAAAAAGCGCTTGGCAAGTTGAAGCGGTCAAGGAAACTGACGCTGTCCGCCGGCCACGTGCCCCATTTACAACTTCAACCCTCCAGCAAACCGCTTCATCACGGCTCGGTTACTCACCATCAATCACGATGCGCCTTGCGCAGAAGCTGTACGAAGCTGGTCACATCACCTACATGCGTACTGACAGCACTAACTTGTCAGCCGTCGCGCTCACCGAAATCGAAGGTGTTGTTAAGCAAAAGTTTGGTGCTGAGTATTACGCCCATCATGTCTACGCCACCAAAAGTAAAAACGCTCAGGAAGCCCACGAAGCGATCCGACCGACTCATGCTGAAACCCTAAGCGCTGGCGCTTCAGCACAAGAAAAGAAACTGTACGAACTGATTTGGATGCGCGCAGTTTCCAGTCAAATGGCTGATGCCAAAACTAAAAAGACTACCGTTACCGCTATCGCTGATAATGAGATTGTGCCGCCATTTAAAGTTACTGGCTCACGCGTGACCTTCCCAGGCTGGCTTGCTGCTGACACCCGCGCTCGTGGTGAAGATATTGAATTGCCAAAAGTCGCTGACGGCGATCCATTAACCTTGGAAAAGATTACCAGCGAAGGCAAAGAAACCCAACCACCATCACGCTTCTCCGAGGCCGGCTTAGTTAAAGAACTGGAAAAGCGCGGCATCGGCCGACCATCAACATACGCGTCAATTATTTCGACCATTATCGCTCGCGGCTATGTCGAAAAAGACGGTCGGTCATTGAAACCAACGGACACCGGCGATACCGTCAGCAGTTTCCTGGAAGAACACTTTGGTCATTACATTAGTGACTCGTTTACGGCCGACATGGAAGACGAGCTTGATGATATTGCCTCTGGCACGCGTGGCTACGTGAAAACCTTGAAAGAATTTTACGGCCCGTTTACCGAAGCGGTTAAAAGCAAAAAGAAAATGGAAAAGATCACTAACCTCGGCGACGCTCCAGCGGATACTAAATGTCCTGTCTGTGGCGGTTCCATGATCATCAAGCTAGCTAAGAACGGCAAGTTCTATAGCTGTGCGAAATTCCCCGAGTGTACTGGCGCTTTAACCCTTGAAGGCAAAGAACTTGAAGGCCCCAAAGAAACTGGCGAGGCCTGCCCGGAATGTAAAGATGGGAAACTTATCGAGCGCGAAGGCAAATTCGGCAAGTTTGTCGCCTGCAACAACTACCCAAAATGTAAATTCGTCAAAAAAGATACCTCAGAAGGTGGTGCCGGTGATACCGGCGTTGAATGCCCCCTCTGCCATAAAGGCACAATGCGCGAAAAGCGCGGCCGCTTCGGCGTCTTCTACGGTTGCGGTAATTATCCTGACTGCAAACACATCATTAAAACCAAACCAACAGGCGCCATTTGCGGCTACGCTCGCGAAACTGGCCCCTGCCCACACCTCATGATGGAAGGCACCAAAACTATTCCGGAGCGTTGCAGTGACAAAACGTGTCCTAACCACAATCCTCACAAGTTGCAGAAATAATATGTAGGGGCGGCACTGGAGCCGCCCGCATAATGTGAATGGTAGGGACAGCTCTAGAGCTGTCCGAATTAATTGTGCAAAAGAGCATCGTGATATTCCACCTGTAAGATCCCGAATCAAGTTCGGGATGACGTAAAAAATTCTTAATAACAATAGTTGCGCTCTAAATTACTCTAATTATGAGCAAGATCAACTTTCAGAAGTACCAAGACGTCATTGCCTATTTGTGTGAAAAGCTTGGCGGTGAAATCCAAGGCAAAAAGAAACTCGCCAAACTGTTGTACTTCGCTGATTTTGATTTCTTTGAAAAGTACCAGCGTCCAATTACTGGCGACACCTATCGCGCCTTCCCAATGGGACCTTTGCCGTTAAGTCTCGATGCGGTAACAGCAAAGATGATTGAAGATAAACTCCTGCTGATCGAACAAGTCGATAAACGTCCGGGCTATCACCCATTAAATGTCTACAAGTGCACCGTCGATTGTGACTACTCGAATCTCGATGCTCATGAGCGCGCCATGCTCAATCGTGTCATTGCGAAGTACGGCCACCTTAATGGCAAACAATTAGAAGATATCTCGCACATGGAAGCGCCGTATCTCGGCACGGAAGCCAAGAACGATATTCCATACGAACTCGCGATGTATCGCAGCACTGACTTTAGCGATCTGCAGCCAGTGACTGCACGTTAAGATTTTGAAAAGCCCAAATAAAGCCCCGACGGTCGGGGCTTTTGTTTTTGAACAAGAAAATGTCCAACGTTTGTATTTTAACTAAGGAACAGCTATGATAAAACATCAGTATGACATCACATCCTAAAACCTTTGCGGAATTAAAAACCGTCCTCGAACATCAGTATCCTGGTGAAGATTTGTCATTAGTAGCTCTTGCGTATGAATTTGCTGCAGACGCGCACACCGGACAAGTCCGTGCTTCCGGCGAACCGTATATTGAGCATCCATTAGCAGTGGCAGCAAAATTAGCCGACATGAAGCTTGACCTTGATACCGTCATTGCTGGCTTACTTCATGACGTGCCGGAAGACACTTCAAAAACGCTTGAGGAAATTCGCACCAATTTTGGTGACGACGTCGCTTCACTGGTCGAAGGCATTACCAAGCTCGGCCAGATTAAATATCGAGGCATGGAGCGCTATGTCGAAAACTTGCGCAAAATGTTCGTGGCGATGAGCCGTGATATTCGCGTCATTTTTATTAAATTCGCCGACCGGATTCACAATCTACAAACACTTAGCGCCTTGCGACCGGAAAAACAAAAACGGATTGCGATGGAGTCATTAGAAATCTACGCCCCAATTGCTGGTCGACTTGGTATGTCACGCATCAAAGGCGAACTCGAAGATCTCGCCTTTCCTTATGTGTACCCCGAAGATTACCAATGGCTCACGAGTATTTTACCTGAACAGTACGCCACTAAAGAGCGTCAGTTAAGCAAAGCCCAAGCCGAAATTACCAAACTATTAGCTGAACACAATTTGTCTTCAGAAACAGTGATCATCCACGGGCGGACAAAGCACATTTATAGTTTGTATAAAAAATTGCTGCGACCGCAGATTAATCGAGATATTTCTAAGATTTATGATCTCGTCGCTTTGCGCATCGTGGCGCCAACCGTTGCTGATTGTTATAGCGTACTGGGAATTATTCATAGCTGCTACCGACCAATTCCGGGACGAATCAAAGATTATATTTCGCAACCAAAACCAAACGGCTATCAATCGTTGCACACCACTGTTATTACTGATGACGGAATTATTGAAGTTCAGATTCGCACGCCGGAGATGCATCGTGATGCTGAGTATGGCGTGGCGGCGCACTGGCAATACAAAGAACAACGTCAAACGGAAGCCCAGAAATTGAA
Organism: Candidatus Buchananbacteria bacterium; assembly: GCA_017992755.1. GTDB lineage: Bacteria > Patescibacteriota > Patescibacteriia > 2-01-FULL-39-33 > 2-01-FULL-39-33 > JAGONZ01. The sequence goes on from JAGONZ010000003.1 coordinate 18,669, forward strand.
ATGGATTGAGGACTTGGTCGCTTGGCAACAAACGGCCACCGACAACGAACAATTCATGCAAGGAATTAAACTTGATCTGTTTCAAAACCGAATTTTTGTGTTCACCCCTAAAGGCGACGTCATTGATTTACCAGAAGACGCCACACCAGTTGATTTCGCGTATCACGTTCACACCGGCCTCGGCGACCAGTGCAGCGGCGCCCGCGTTAATGACCAATTAGTAAGTTTAGACACGTTATTGAAGAGTGGTGATGTGATTGAAGTACTGGTCGATCGTCAGCGCAAACTACCAAACATTGATTGGCTCAAATCCGTGAAGACTTCAATGGCGCGTTCGAAGATTAAAGAAGCTCATAAGAAAAGTAAAAAGACTGCCCTTGAGCGATTGAAAGGGATGATTCGGAAGAGTTAATCCTTATGCATAGATATTGACATCTTCTTATACAAATGATATAAAAAGTCGTTGTTAAGAAAACAACCCTTACCATGGGTAAGTGTCCTTGTTCTCTCAAAACCTAGCAAAACAAACTGAAAAGGAGCCCTTCGATGAAACAGGCATTGCGACTTGGCTTGGTTATCCTGACCCTGGCAGCGACCATTCGGGCCGAGGTCGTCACCTCCCCTGCCTACAAAGCATGGGATCCGACTTTGGTCACCTATGACGCTGAACGTGGCGTCTATGTTGACCATTACAAAATACCGAACGACAACTGGATTGCCGCTGGAGCTGCATTTGCACCGCCAGGATTTACTCAGAAAATCATTAAACACCACGACGAGCCGCGAGACATTCCGGCGAAACACTCTCTGAACCTTTCGCTCCGCACTGACCTGTGGCGCGAGAACAAAGAAGTCGCCCTGGCCGGAATAGTGTTCACGGCTAAGCCGAAGCAGAAGTCCCGCTTCGTGCTCATCAACGTCGAGCAAGCAATCAACGAGATCGTGAATGACGATACCACCCGGTATCGCACCTGGCCTCACCTCGGCCTACTCTTCGTCGGCACCGCTGCCGCCGAAGAAGGATATGAGGTGGTCCTCTGGGATGAACTCGTGCAGGGCTATACCCCACTCGAACAACTCATCAAACCAGGCGACATCGTTGGTCTCTCATTGGTGGTCACTGGTATCGAACGCGGAGCGAGATTGGCCGAACAAGCCAAGCGACTCGGCGCACGGTACGTGATCGCCGGCAACGACTCGGCAATGTTTCGAGCCAACCAGCTCCTCTCACTGCCTGGAAAACCGATTGACGCTGTGTTCACATCCAATAGCCTGAACGCGGTTCGTGAGTTCTTCTACCAAATCACGCAGCAGCCACTTGCGGGCCTTTCAATTCCTGGCGTGCAACTCTCGCCAGGAGCAGTTCAACTTTCAAATGAGCGCTCGCAGCTCATTATTGAACTGGCACAACTTGCCCGAGAACGCAAAGCGGATCCTGAACGGTTTGAGCGTGACGCCTTCCTGGTGCCGCGCTTCGATCTCTTCCCCGCCTCGTACAGGGAAACCGTCTGGCAGAACTATCGCCAGACCTACGGCCACAAATTCGAGAATCCAGCGGCAGTCAAAAACGCTACCGGTCTACTGGCACAAGGCTGTACTCGCACTCGCGGTAAAGACGTGTGTCTCTATTGCAGTGACGCACGTGTTGGCGATATACGTATCCCCAAGTACCGGTATCTGGCAGATACCGTTGAAATGTATCATGCGGAAGGCATCAACACCTTCTACAACGTGACCGACAGCGTCTACGAAATGGCGCCGGCAGTAGCCCAAGTCTTGAAGGGGCGCGTGGAACCATTCACCGCGCTCACCATCTACGGCCGAGCCCAAGGAGTAGCACAGCATCCACAGCTCCTTGATGACTGGCTATCACTCACTACCGAGCGCCTAACCATCAATATGGGGCAAGACTCGGGTGACGAACAGATTCTCTCCGGAAGCATTGGCAAGTCGTCAGCAACCACTGGATCACGAGTTGATGAGAATCGGTTAGCAGTCGAGTACATCAAGCGAAGCGGCGCCAACCTTCACGGTTCGTTCATCTTCGGCTCACCCGGCGAAACCCGAGAGACGTGTGAACGAACTCTGGAGTACGCCATATGGGTCGCCCAGACCCTGGGTCGACAGTGCGAAACATTGGAAAGCGATGTCTTCTGGCTCAACTTCGGTTCACCAGCTGCTCAAGTCTTCCATGACTACGAGTATGCAACAGAGCTCGCAGGCATCGCCGGCAAGACCATCTCAGTCACCGACTGGCAGCACGATTTTTGGGAACAGCGAAACCAACTCGCTGTGCCGATGGAGACCGAGAAAGCCTGGTACCAACACTTCACACACATCACCTACGAAGAGGCTCGTGAGTACGTCGCCAAAATCGACGGACTGATGAGCACGGTCCCAGGAAGCATCGCTGCTCGCGGATTCAATCCGGGAGCAAAAGACAAGTTCGTGTAGCATCGCAATACAAAACGGTCGTAAAACAAAAAGCGCCTGACCAGCGCTTTTTTACTTTCCAAAATTACTACGTCAATCGCTCAACCAATCCCGCCAACTCTTCCGCCGAAAAATATTTAATAATTACTTGCCCGCCCGCACCAGCTTTTTTAATCTCAACTTTAGTTCCAAGTGCCGCGGCTAATTCTTCTTCCATCGCCCGCTTCTCAGGATCAACCGCCACCTTGCGCAAATGTTTTTGGACGACGATTTCTTTGCCGGCTTTCTCTGTGTCGCGGACATTCAATTTCAACTTTTTAATTTGCTGCAACATCACTCGCTGATCATCATGCGGCAAACCAGCGAGGACACGAGCGTGACCTTCCGAGATTTCACCGCCTTCAATCGCTTCTTGAACTTCTGGTGCCGCGGTTAACAACCGCACCGTATTAGCAATCGCCGGACGACTTTTACCAACTCGCTTCGATAATGATTCTTGGGTCAGATTAAATTCATCCATTAATCGTTGGTATGCCTTGGCCACTTCAAGAGCATTTAAATCTTGGCGCTGCAAATTTTCAATCAAGGCCACCTCGAGCTTTTTTTGTTCGGAAAATTCACGGACCACGGCCGGCACGGTTTTGAGACCAAGGGATTGTGCACTGCGCCAACGGCGTTCGCCAGCGATCAATTGATATTTGCCGTCATCAAGACGAGTCACGATCAGTGGTTGGATAATTCCGTGTTCGCGAATTGACTCGATTAAATCTTTCAATTGCTCTTCATCAAAGCGATGCCGGGGCTGGTGGGCGGTCGGCACAATCGAATCAACTGGCAGCTGACTAATTTCTTCGCCTCCAGTAGAGTTTATTTTTGGTGATGACTGACGTTCAGTATTTGAATCGCCTCCAAATGAGGTGTCAGCTTTTTTAGTTGGAATCAGAGAACTCAATCCCCGACCAAGACCAGATGGTTTTTGCATATATATAGTATACTCGCCTTACGACGTGTGGTAAACAAATTCGCGCGCTAACCGTTCGTACGCGCGCGCACCTTTTGAGCGCGGATCATAACTTAAGATTGTTTGGCCGTGCGATGGGGCTTCGGATAATTTAATATTCCGCGGAATTACTGAACGGAAAATTTTGTCTGGGAAATACCGGTACAATTCGTGCAAGACATCATTGGCCAACTTAAACCGACTGTCATACATCGTCAGCACCGCGCCGAGAACATCAAGTTCAGGCTTGAGATGTTCGCGAATTAAGCCGATCGTGCCGAGCAATTGCCCGAGTCCTTCAAGTGAAAAATATTCAGCTTGAACCGGAATTAAAATTTGATCAGCGGCCACTAATCCGTTGATCGTTAACAATCCAAGTGATGGTGGGCAATCGATAATAATGTAATCGTATTCGCGTTTCGGTGCAAGCAAGTTATCGTAGAGCCGAAATTCGCGCCGGTCAAGATTTACTAATTCGACATTGGCACCAGCCAGCGCCATCGTCGATGGTGCTAAATGATACCGATCATGCTGAGTTTCCACGGTCACATCCTTGAATGAATGCGGTCCAGTTAAGACTTCGTAGACGCCCGCTTCGAGGTCGCGAGAAATCCCCAAGCCGGAAGTCGCATTGCTTTGTGGATCAAGATCGACGAGCAAAACTGATTTGCCCAGCTTACTGACATAAGCGGCAAGATTAATTGAGGTGGTGGTTTTACCAACCCCGCCTTTCTGATTAACTACAGCAATAATGCGTCCCATAATGACAGTAATTATACCAAATTCTGTCAATGCCGACAATCAAAAAAACAGCCTGCAACCGGCTGTCTTTTTGGATGATCTTGTAGCAGGGGCGGGATTTGAACCCACGACCAACGGCTTATGAGTCCGCTGCTCTACCACTGAGCTACCCTGCCACGACTCCAAACAATTTAAGTTTGAATTTCTTGTTGCGGGGGTGGGATTTGAACCCACGACCTTTAGGTTATGAGCCTAACGAGCTACCAGGCTGCTCTACCCCGCGTTATACGTAGTGACACTATAGCACGGATTACTGATCGTGGCAAGATGCACGGGTCATGATACAATACGTACATATGAAGCAAAAAACGATTCTCTGTTGCGATATCGATTCCACAGAACAAGTCTATCTTGAGCCATTCTTAAAACGTTTAAAACTCGAAGCGTCTTTCTGTCGCCAACCACTAAGCTCAAAAATTGCGCGTCAACATTCAGCTACAGAAATCCTCGTATGCTTTATTAATTCTCAGGTAACTGCTGAGATTTTACAGCAATTGCCAAACCTGAAATTAATCACGACGATGTCGACTGGTTATGATCATATTGATCTCGAATATTGTCGTACCCACAATATTAGCGTCACTAACGTTCCAACGTACGGCGTCGCCACCGTTGCCGAACACACTTTTGCATTATTACTAGCATTAACTCGTAAAGTACCGCAATCAGTAATTAATACTCGCGCTGGCAGCTTTTCGTTGAATGGTTTGGAAGGCATCGATCTTGAAGGCAAAACATTGGGTATTATTGGCTTTGGAAAAATCGGCCAACATGTCGCGCGCATTGCTTATGGTTTTGGATTACGAGTAATTGCCTATGACATGTATAAAGATAAAGTCACTGCCCGTAAGCTTAGTACCGACTATGTATCACTGAAATCATTATTGAAGCAATCGGATATTATTAGCTTGCATGCGCCACTTACTAACACCAACCATCATCTACTCAACCAGCGCACGTTCAAACTTATAAAGCCAACTGCCTATCTTATTAATACTGCTCGCGGGGAATTAATTGATTCATCAGCCTTGCTTAAAGCCATGCAAGAAAACCGACTTGCCGGTGCAGGACTTGATGTCCTGGAAGATGAATGCGTAATTCAAGAGGAACCCGAACTCTTAAAGTTGAAATCATGCCCAATCCCCTCCCTGCAAGCCGTCAAACAATTACTTAAGCACCCCAAGGTAATCGTTACCCCTCATAATGCATTTAACACGCGCGAAGCTAACGAGCGCATCTTGCAAACTACAATTGAGAATATTAAGAACTTCTTGAAGAACAATCCAATAAATATTGTAAGCTAACCCTAGTGATTCTCGTTGGATTATTCTGAAAATGAAAGCCGCCCTCAGGGAGGGCGGCTGACCGCTAATAAGTTTTGTTGGGCGAACGTGACTGCATCCGGAATTACTTGTTCGATGCGCTTGAGCATCGTCTTATACGCCGCTTCACTTGGGTGCTCGAGTTGCCGTTCGAGTTCGGCGGAATATTCCGCATCAAGCGACTGCAAGCGCTCAAAGAGCTCGGCCAGATCGCGATTCACAATCTCCGCATATTGTGACACCACCCTCGGCTTGGAGTCATCTGTGGACTCTCGTCTAAGTTGCAACATTCGACGCGCAATGTGAATTGGCGACTCGAGGAGTTTCTGCAGGTACTTAAAGTACTCATGATCGGACATCTGTGCCAGATGATACTGACGCCGCTCAAGGTCGGCGGCTTTGCGACACAAGTAGTTGAGAATATCTTCCCGAGCATTAAGCACGTGCGGCGACAGCAACTCACAGGGATGTTGTTTAACAACACATGTAGATTTGTCGGCTAAGCTTAGATGATTAGTCAATGCCAACCCGATATCATGTGCTGAGGCAGCTGCCAGTTGGTCAGAAATTGATATCACTTCCAACGGCACATGGACTTGAGCCGCTTGCTCATAAAACAGCCTGAACAGCTTATGGGCAGCTACTGCCTGAGAGGCGTCATGGATTACTACGAAATCAACATCGCTGCGCCGCGTATGCCGGCCGTACATAACGGAACCCAGGATCACTCCAGCGCGAATCGATTCATTGTTTTCGGCCAATGTTTTAATGAAACGCGCCAGTCCACTAATAGCTTCAATCGTCGGCACCTGCCGTGCTTCAATTTCATTGAAGGAAAATACCCTACCCATATCCGACCTCCTTCCAGTTGATAATGAACCATTGGTGCCCAAGGAGAGACTCGAACTCTCACACCTTGCGGTACACGATTTTGAGTCGTGCGTGTCTACCAGTTCCACCACTCGGGCATATCGTCCCTCTACTTTAAGACAAAAAACGGCCATTGTCAACACCGAATGCCCGTGGTAAACTGTACTTAGTTTCATTATTTACTACTTGTATGTTTATCACTGTTCACGCCACCGCCGCGACGCTCATCGGCAAATATGTTCCAAATCCGTATGTCGCTTTTATCTGCGGTGTGGCCTCGCACTTCTTGCTCGACTTACCGCCGCATGGCGATACTCAACTTGGTAAAAAGTTTTTCGGCCTCAAGCTCACTGGCGACAAGGCTCGGGAAGATCTCCGTCCCCTCGCCTTACTTGGCACCCTAGATACGTTCGCCTTGGCGTTACTGCTGATGTACTTGTTCCGTACGTTCGATTTCGTAAACACTGACAGTGTAGTCGCCGCGATCATTGGTGGCATTTTGCCTGACGTCATCATGGTGACCTACAAGCTCACGAAATTTAAGCCGTTGTACTTCATTGAAAAGTATCATCAACGCAATCATTTTATTTTGCAGAAGCGCATCGGTGGTGACGTGCCGTTTAAGTGGGGCATGCTCATCCAATTGATTACCTTTAGTTTTTTATTTTGGTTGATTCATACTTACTAAACTAATCCAGAATAAAACACCTCCCAATTACGGGAGGTGTTTTAAATTGAATGATCTAATTAAGACTTCTGTCCAACTTCTCGATATACCTGCAATGTTTCACGCGCTGTTGTTTCCCAATTAAACTCGGAGACGTACGTCTTGGCATGAGTCACGAGACTTTCACGCAAACCGCTGTCAGTGATGATTTGGGTCAAAGCGTTTTCAAGTTCAGTTTGCTTGCTTGGGTCAATCAGGATGCCGCCGTCTTTGCCAACGATCTCCGGCAACGCGCCGGCATTGGTGGTGATCACAGGCACGCCAAGACTCATCGCTTCAGCCACGGGCAGACCAAACCCCTCGTAAAAACTTGGGTAGACAAAGCAGGCCGCGGCACCCATCAATGCCCACTTATCAGCGGCCGAGACGTACCCAATATATTTAATTGGTTGACTCGAGCGACGGTCATGATAGCTGCGACGTTCCGTGCCGCGCTGATCCATTGGACGCAAGTCATGACCGCTCCGACGCTCAGTCCCGGAGCGACGAACAGCCCGGCCTAAAATACTGGCATTCGCATCAGCAATCGCTTCGTAGATTGGTTTATCGTGCCAACCACGGGGACCAACCAGAATTAATTGGTATTCTTTGAGCGGTGAATTATTAGTAATCCGAATATTGCGAAACGCTTTGACCAGCATCGTCAGATTTTTGCGCGGCTCCAAGGTGCCGACAAACAAAATATACTTGCCAGGAATCCCGTACCGTTCGCGGACTTTGGCCACACGTTCAGTTTGGTCAGGATCGACATGCGCTGTATCAACGCCCTGATAAATAACTTCGATCTTTGATTCAGGAATACCAAACTCTTCGACGATGTCACTCTTAGTATTTTTAGAAATTGCGATGATTTTCTTAGCGCCAATCAATGACCGTGGCACTAGCACTTTGGTTGAAAATGCTTGGTTCAGCAATGCCTTCGGGAAAAACTTTGGGTACTTATAAATCGCTAAGTCATGGACTGTGACCACTGTCGGTTTTGAATATGGCAATGGATACACATTAGCCGGCGAATGAAACACATCAAGCTTCGCTTTATTTAACAACGCCGCGATCAACATTTGCGAATACGCTACCGGCAAATATTTTTTGTATTGGTAAAAGGGAAACGTGCAAATCTCGACATTTGGCTGTTTAAACTCTTCACCCGCGGTAAATAAATTATCAAAAAACAACACGTACTGGTTTTGAGTATCGAGCTTTAAAAGATTTTTAACTAAATAATATGTGTAGTGACCGACGCCAGCTTCTTCGCCCTTGCCAGGGTTCAGAATAGTGCGGCAATCAATTCCGATGCGCATAAACAATAATTTATGAATAAGCGCTATTGAGTTTATTGTATACCCTTTTTAAAGCGGGCGCTATCTTCGTAAGGCCCAATCACCGCCAGGCTTAAGCGGTCCCGACGAATCAACTCAGACGCCACGCGTTTGATGTCATCGTTCGTAACCGCCATCATTTTTTTGACCACATCGTCAGGAGTCTTAATCTTTTGGTTAAATAACTCCTGGTTAATATACCATTGAATCAGTGACGCTGAATCTTCAAGATTTAAAGCCATTGAACCAGCGATAAATTCTTTGGCACGACTCAGTTCATCGCGCGTCACGCCGAGCTTCATTTTTTCCAACTCAGCCAGAATTAATTTTAAAGCTTGATCAATCCGCAACTTATCAAGTCCGGCCTGGATCACCAATGAGCCGGTATCTTCATAAGAGCCAACACTTGAACGTACCGAGTAGGCCAAGCCATGACGTTCCCGCACCCGCACAAACAGGCGCGAGCTCATGTTGCCTCCTAAAATCACCGACAGCAAACGCAACGCGTAGCGACGCGGATGGTCAAAGCGATAAGCAGGCAAGCCGAGCGCGAGTTGACTTTGCTCTGTCTCTTTAAACTGGACTGCAATCCGTGGCTGGCGTTGAGTCTGGGTAAACTTGGTAATGTTACTTTGGGTGGTACTTTTTGGAAATCGAAATGAGCGCTCAATCGCTTTTACATGCCGGTCCTCAAACGCCCCGCCAACACCAATTACAATATTAGCGCCGCGATAATGACGGGCATGATACCCTGCTAAATCTGCCCGAGTTAAGCCACGAACCGTTTCGCGGGTGCCGGCAATGTTTCGGCCAAGCGTGCTACCAGCAAACATTTGCTCTTCAAGTAGATCGTCAACGTGCATCGATGGGTTGTCTTCATACATGTTAATCTCTTCAACGATCACGCCTTTTTCGCGTTCAATTTCGGTGGCGTCGAATTTTGAATTGAGCAGCATATCGCTCAACACATCAATGGCCATATCAAGATGGCGCGCATCTGTCTTGACGTAATAGCCGGTATAATCCTTGCCGGTAAACGCATTGTACTCAGCGCCAACACCATCGAGTTCTTTTGATAACGCCAATACGTTTGGACGTTTCTTAGTGCCTTTAAACATCAAATGCTCAACAAAATGGGCGGCGCCATTAAGGCGCGCCGTCTCCTGGCGCGAACCAACTTTAACCATCACAAACAGCGACGCCGTCTGAGTGTCAGTTCGAGGCGCCGTGATTAAACGAGAGTTGTTGGGTAAAACAGTGCGGGTGAAGTTCATGATTTGAACTTAGTTTCAAAGTAAGTTTCGAGTTCGGCGATCGCAATGCGTTCTTGAGTCATGGTGTCGCGGTCACGCACGGTGACGGCGTTATCTTCTAGTGTTTCGAAATCAACGGTAACACAATACGGTGTACCGATTTCGTCTTGGCGGCGGTAGCGCTTGCCGACATTGCCATTATCATCAAACTCGCATTGCCAGCGAATTTTAAGTGCGTCATACAACTCACGCGCTTTAGCTACCAAGTCCGGCTTGTTTTTAAGCAATGGAAAAATAGCAATTTTAATTGGTGACAAACGAGGATCAAGTTTGAGTACGGTACGCGTTTCGTCACCCTCAAGATCTTCAACGGTATACGCGCTATCAATAAACATTAAAAATAGTCGCCCCAAACCAGCCGAGGTTTCAAGAATGTGTGGCATATAGCGTTCACCGGTGCGCTCATCGTTATATGAAAGATCCTTGCCGGAAAACTTACTGTGCTGACTCAAATCCCAGTCACCGCGCGCATGAAAACCTTCAATCTCTTTAAAGCCCCCAAGCGATTTAAAATCATATTCAATATCAAAAGCCTTCGATGCGTAATGAGCCAGCTTTTCATGCTCAAACCAACGAAGCTTATCAGCCACAATCCCATAATCCAAATACCACTGCCAGCGCGTTTCTTGCCATTCTTTATATTTCTCCTCGGTCATCGACGGATGATGGAAATACTGCATCTCCATCTGTTCAAATTCCCGAGTACGGAAAATAAATTGGCGCGCCACAATTTCGTTGCGAAATGCCTTACCAATTTGCGCCATGCCAAACGGCACTTTCATTCGCGTTGAATTAAGTGTGTTCTGATATTCGAGATAAATACCGCCGCAGGTCTCCGGGCGCAAATACACAACCGTATCTTCGGTCAGCGCATCTGTTGGTGAACCTAGATTCGATTTTACCATTAAAGAAAAAACTTTGGCTTCAGTAAAATCTTTAGAACCGCAATTTGCGCATTTTAATTTACCATCACCTTTCAACTTATCGAGTTCAGTATTAATAAATTCTAATGAGGCCTTATCAGCATTGATCCCAAAGTCTTCCAAAACATGATCTGCGCGATAGCGATTTTTACACTGGAGACAATCAATTTGCGGATCATTAAATCCCCCAACGTGGCCTGAAGCTACCCATGCCTGCGGATGCATAAAAATCGCACTGTCGAGTCCGACAACATCGTCGCGCAACTGGACCATCTGCCGCCACCACGCGTCACAGATATTCTTTTTTAAAAGCGCCCCATAATGACCATAGTCATAAATTGCTGCGAAGCCGCCATAGATTTCCGACGAAGGAAATACAAATCCGCGTCGCTTACACAGCGAGACGATTTCAGTTATTAATTCCTGCTTTTTTTCAGTAGCCATAACCATTAAATTTTATCGCAAATATAGCAAAAGGTCAATCGGTTTAACTTTAGTATATCAAAAAATCTCCCTCACGTGAGGGAGATTTCTCGAGTAGTTGAAATTACTGCGCGGCCGGTGCTGCTGGTGGCGTTTGCCCTGCTGGTACCGTACCAGCGGCTTGGCCCTGTGGCTGGTTCTGTTGATCCTTCACATACTGATTGATCGCCTGGACCACCCGTGAGTCATTGCGCAAGGCTTCGGTGAGCAAGACGTGATCCCGATTGATCGTCATCTTGTCGGTTGGCCCATGCAACTCGTTGCCGAGCTTGATCAAGGTCAACTCTTGCTGTTGCTGATCGCCGCTTGCCGCTTGGCCTTCGGCCGTGCGCTGCAATGGCTTAGTGACCACTTGCAAGTAGTAAATGTCCCGGAGGATAAGTCGGTCGCCTTTTTGGCTAGCGACTTTGCCGAAATACACCTGGCCATTACTTAGAAATACTGCCTGCCAATCGCTGGAAGTTTCGTCAGCGCCAAATGGCAAAGGGAGTTGAGTGTACCGGTCAAGCAAATAACCGCCCACTAACACAGCTAACACAACAACAATCACCCCGATGATGATCTTGTTAGTTTTGGCGCTCGTAGACGGCGCGCCGGCATCAGAGAAAGTTCGAGCCATACAATGTGAATTACCAATTAATAAATTAAAATTAGATCCCTATTAGTATACCACAAATTATTCTTGGTCGTCATCACGATTGAGTGCAAACAAATCGCCGATCGCCACACTCGCGGCAGTAGCGACTGGCACCGCCATAATAATACCCATAATCCCCGCCACCTTCGCGCCGATCAACATCGCGATGATCACGATAATTGGATTGAGTCCGACCGCGCGTTGCATAACCTTCGGCACGATCACATAATTTTCCAACTGCTGAATAATGACATACAAGCCGAGCACCAGCAACGCGGTCAAAGGCGATTGCGTCAAGCCAATAAACAGCGCTGGAATCAATCCGATAAATGGCCCCAGATACGGAATCAGTTCGGTCACACCGGCAAATAAAGCCAGGACAAGAGCATACTTAACCCCAAGAATCGTCAGCCCTGCATAACTCACGAGAAAGATAATCAGTGACAATAATAATTGCCCGCGCAACCAGCGACCGATTTTGTCTTGCATCCGGTTGATCAAGTGTGTCGCATACGGTTGATGAGCTACTGGCACTAAGGCTCTCAATACCCGCTTCATGTTGTGTTCGTCGACCGTCATATAGAACGTGATCACCAAGATCATGAAGAATGACACAATACCACCAAAGAATGATGACACCGTCGTGAAGACACCGCCGCCGGCAAGCGTGTTAGTTTGCCAGGTCGTTACTGATGCTTGCAATTGCTGAACCCAGGCGTGCTCGGCTGAAAAACTTTGAAAGGCGCTCCAACTCGACATCAGGCGCTCCGAATACTGAGGAAAGTCATTCGATAACTGCTGCACCTCGCTGATAATCGGTGGTATAATCAAGTACACCGCACCAGCCAACGCTGCCAGTACCACCAGATAAATTAACAAAATTGCCAAAGCTCGCGGCAAGCGGTATTTCTGCAACAGATCAACCCACGGATCAAACGCTGATGACAGGATCAACGCCACAAACACGATCAACACCACATCACGCACGAAGAACAAGAAAAAGATCGCGCCCACAATCAACAGGACTTTAAACAGGGTCATGGTCGAAATATCGATCGTCAATTTGCCCGAAGGCGCTGGAGCCGCCATAGATACTTGTCTATGAGTAAGATTACCTGTAGTATACTGACCACTGCTTACTCCTGTCAACGTGTAGCACGCGCATAAACCCTATGGAACTCGCCCACAATAAACACGGATTATTTAACTATGACATCCTCGAACGACTCGAGGCTGGCTTAGTCTTGAGCGGCGCCGAAGTTAAGGCTGCCAAAGGCGGCCGACTGAGCCTCAAGGGCAGTTATGTCACTGTTGACCATAATAATGAGGCCTGGCTCGTTAACAGCTATATCCCCCGCTATCAACCGGCTGGAGACACCCAAAAAGGGTACGATCCGTACCGCCGGCGGAAATTATTGCTCCATAAGCGGGAACTTGACCAACTCCGGGGTGGACGGCAGCAAACAGGATTGACAATTATCCCTACTTCTGTATATACTAAGAGAAGACTAATCAAAGTCTCGATTGCCCTGGCTCGTGGCCGAAGTGCCACTGATAAGCGAATGCTGATCAAAGAGCGAGAGGTTAATCGTACGGTTCGCCGCACCTTACGTCAAAAGTAGACGTCGGGGCGCGAATGCGCAGTATTTGGGGATGTTTTGTTTCGATAGCAATATCGCCCTGACCTGCAGCAAGCCGAGGCGGCCACGATCCTCGTACTCTCTCCGTGGCAACCCATAAGTGTAAGCAACTTTACCGCAAAACTTCGAACTGCCTTTGGCAGCTTCGCCTTTGCACCAGCAGTCGCCTAACGGCCACTGCCATCACCCGCGGCAATACCTAGTAGTCGCATCGGTGGTGTCATATCACTAGGTCTGACCGTCGTTCCGCTCGAGGCGACGTCATCAGGCTTTTCGAGCACCTCACTGCAGTGTTTTGCTTTTTTTAAGCTGCAGCTGAGTACTTAAAAAAGTAAAGCTTGTATACCTGCTGTCGGAGCCGTTGTTAGACAGGAGTTCATTGCTCCTCATCTCCACCTGATAGTTTAAATTCATAAGCACCGAATGCGCCGATCATATCGCGGCAATGCCGCCCCGAAAGCTCTCGAAAAAGAATTCCTCAGCAACGAAAAAATTACCGCCCCGGAACTCATGGTAATTGATGAGCACGGTACGATGCTTGGTAAGCTGACACGCCAAGCCGCGCTTGAAGAAGCCCGGAAGCGCGAATATGATCTAGTTGAAGTATCGCCAAAAGCGGTACCGCCCGTGGCTCGGATTATGGATTACGGCAGCTATCGTTATCAAAAAGCCAAGTCAGAACGGAAGGCGAAGGCAAAAGCGAAGACGATTGAGGTTAAGACCGTCAAAGTCTCTAGCCGCATCAGTGATCATGACATCGAAGTTCGAGTGGCTCGCGCTGTTGAGTTTCTCAGCGAAGGCGATAAGGTCAAAATCGAACTCCAGTTGCGTGGCCGCGAGCATCAGCATCCAGAGCTCGCCCGCAAGTTGATCACCGATATGGTCGCCACAATTACCACCCGCATCAACAAACCACTTAAGACTGAACAAGCGCTTAGCCAGCAAGGCAGCCGGTTCTCGACAGTGATCAGTAGTTAAAAATAAAACTAGGAGATAAAGCCCAATAGTATGCCAAAGATGAAAACTCGAAAATCCATGGCCAAGCGCTTCCGCGTTACCAAGAGTAAGAAGGTAATCAAGCGCACCCCCGGCCAAGGTCATTTCAATGCCCGCGAAACTGGTAACACCAAACGTAACAAGCGCCGCGACAGCGAGATGGGCAACAAAGCCGACCGCGCGACGATTAGACGCTTTGTCCCAGCCAGCTAAGATTTATTAATCCGAATTCAAGTATATGCCACGAGTCAAGCGCGGCGTGATTCACACTAAGAATCGCCGCAACATCCTCAAAAAAGCCAAGGGCTACCGTTGGGGTCGCAAGAACCGCATCAAGTTAGCCAAAACTGCTATCATGAAAGCTGGTGCGTACGCTTTCCGCGATCGCCGCACTAAAAAGCGTGTCATCCGCCGCACCTGGCAGGTGAAGCTTAACGCCGCTGTCCGCGAACACGACATGAGCTACAGCCAGTTCATCGCCGGCCTCGTGAAAGCCAACATCAGCCTCGACCGCAAGGTCCTCGCCGAGTTAGCTGAAAAGCAGCCAGCGGTGTTTGCTAAGATTGTTGAGAAAGTAAAAGCTTAAAAATTGACGCTTGCGTCATCCCCGCGAAAGCGGGGATCCCTGGACCGGTAGCTCAGTTGGTTAGAGCGCTGCCCTGTCACGGCAGAGGTCGCGGGTTCGAGTCCCGTCCGGTCCGCCTTCGCCCGCCATAGCTCGCAAGAGCGAAGGCGGGCTTTTGTTTTGGTATAATAAACCCATGAAAGAAACTGAGATCAACAATTTATATCGTCGCGATGTCCATGAGCAATGGGCTGAAGCTAAGACTATGGAGCACTCGTCAGGTATTTGGGGCCGTGAGCCGATGCTTGAGTGCCTCCAAGAAACTATTCAACCTGGGGAAATAGTCATCGACTTAGGATCAGGTGCTGGCTACCCTTCGGCAAAGATTGCCGAAATGGTTGGTGAATCAGGAAAAGTAATTGGTGTCGAACGCAGCCAAGCAATGCTTGGATTGGAAGCAGGTCAGGATCCATTGTCTAATAGATATGCAGACATTCCAAACTTAGAATTCATCAATGCCGATATTACTAAGCTGCCCTTAGAAAGCCACATCGCGGACAAGATTGTATCTTTCATGGTTTTACATAACCTAACTATCGAACAGGTTCAAGACACCTTAAAAGAAACTGCGCGCACGCTCAAGTCAGATGGGAAAGCTGTCTTTCTCAGCATGCACCCGCGCGCCCTTGAAAAACGTTGGGATCTCGATTTTATTCAGTACAACCATCAGGACTTAGACCAATACGAAGCGGCTGAAGATAAGGAAGGAATTGAGGTTCACGGTTTAGTTAAAAATGTTGGCGGCGGTGAAAAGGAAGTTCTAATGATTAGCCATACCCGCGAGAATATGGAGGTGGCGATTAAAGAAGCGGGGCTGCAGATCATTCTCGAAAAGGACTTATGGATTGATGAGGATACAGCTAAAGAAAAATTCGGTGATGAATCTGTCAAAAGATTACCCGAAACACCCACATTTTGGATGGTGGTTTTAGAGTCAGCGACAGAAAATACATAATTCGAACTCGTAACTTCAAAAAGTCACTCTTGCGAGTGATCTTTTTTGTAAAAGAAAAACCTGCCGCACGAGTGCGCGGCAGGCAGTACTTAAAATAGGCTCATGATGTCGGATCCAAGCGCCAAGACTATAAAGGTAAGCGCGCCCAAAACGAGAACCAACTCGAGTGGCGTGCCGTATCGCTGCATGAGTATTGGCTGCTTGCGCTTGAGCAAAGACAAAAGGATATTGCCGCCATCAAGCGGCGGCAATGGCAAAGCATTAACAACCAGCAGATTGATCGACATGATAAAAGCGAAATCAACTCCCCTCCGATACGATTCGATGCTGGCAATTTCGCTACCGATAGTTATCGGACCGCCCAATGCTTTCCAGAATGGTACGCGCACGCACACATAGACCAGAAACGCCAAAGCGAGCATGCCGATTGTTATCACCACCCAATTGGCAAACGTAGGGAATTTCCACATCGCAACTCCGATGCCTATACAGAGCAGAATTACGAGCGGCATTGCAAGCATTATTTCAGTCATCATGTGCGGCTCGTAGTAGCAGGCCAAGGGAGTATATACCAGCGCCAAGATTCCTGCATAAACGAAATTAGCGGCGATGCCGGCGGCGAAAATATGCTCAAGCCGCTGAGGAGTTACGGACTCCTCCAGCGAGCTTTCGGGCTTAACAAAAGCCCCCAAGGGAATCAAGCGCACTGTCAGCAACGTCTGACCAAATACCTTCGGCCATTTGAACGATGCCAGTTTCGGCCCTAGACCCAAGAGACAGATTTCTTTGATCGCCACGCCGTACTGACGCATCATGAA
Organism: Candidatus Buchananbacteria bacterium; assembly: GCA_017992755.1. Lineage (GTDB taxonomy): Bacteria > Patescibacteriota > Patescibacteriia > 2-01-FULL-39-33 > 2-01-FULL-39-33 > JAGONZ01. The sequence continues at coordinate 35,531 of JAGONZ010000003.1, forward strand.
TGCATGC
>JAGONZ010000034.1 GCA_017992755.1 Candidatus Buchananbacteria bacterium
ACTTTATTGCAGTGTTGAGTGAGGATTACCTGACGTAATTCAACGGGTTAGCAAATGCGCCGTTGATGCGGACTTCGAAGTGGAGGTGGGGGCCGGTTGAACGACCGGTTGATCCTTCGAGACCGATGAGCTCGCCGCGGTCGACGCGCTGGCCGGCTTTGACGGAGATGGTGCTTAAGTGGCCATAGAGGGTAACGATACCGCCACCATGGTTAATCATAATGTGGTTACCATAGCCGCTATTGCCGTACTGAACTTTGCTGATGACTCCAGCTTCAGCGGCACGAATCTGGGTGCCGTAGGGACAAGCAATATCAATACCGGTATGCAAGCGACCACGGAAAGCCTGACTTACTCGACGGCAGCCATTTGGCCAGACATATTTGCCGCTACCAGCTGGTGCGGCCGGCTCAATGTTTGATGTTTGGGTGCGCGCTGTGACTTTTGGCGTGGTGGCGGCAATGGCCCGTGGTTTTGGAGTGTCGATGACGCGGCCGCCCGGAATCATAATCGTTCGGCCAGCGACCAAGCCTTCAGCGGCGAGACCGTTGAATTCAGAAATCTGAGATTCGTTGGCATCATATTTCAGAGCAATTTTGGCGAGCGTATCACCCTTAGCTACGGTGTGTAAGACGCCAGTCGTCGGCGGGATAACTAACCGTTGGCCTGGTTTAATGTATCCACTGGTGCTGATGCCGTTGGCCCAAACTAGCGTATTGACGCTAATATTGAAGTCGCGGGCAATTTTGCCGATACTATCACCATCACGTACCGTGTATTCGGTGACACTGCTGCGGGTGCGGCTGACACCACCGTTATCAGGCGTCATACCGTCTGGCTTGTTGAGCGCGATACCGCCACTGGTTGTTTGCGGTAGGTTGTTATCGGTGTCGGTATCGTCGCCTTGGATTTCGTTGATTGTCTGACGCGTGACGCGAGTGGCGGGATCGATGTAGCTGTAGAGTTGGGGTGTTTCCGAGATTGGTGTGGTGTCTTCGATGATATCGCTATCGCTGGCGCCAATAACTTGATACACCAGGGCGTCGGTACTGTACTCCTCACTAAGATCGCGGTAGTTAATATTTGTAATAATCACACCCATGCCGATAATCAGCATGACGATGTGAATACTAAACCGATTGGTGATGAGTAATAATAATTTTTCTGGACCGCGGGCGGCACGCTTTGCGAGCCGCGTCCGAACCCAAACATAGCGACTAAATAAAGGTAAAACAGCTAAGCGCACTAACAGTCCGCGCAGAGGGCGCGTAAGGGGATTAAGTAGACGCGTTGAACGCTCAACTCCGAGTAATGAGAGTCGAGTGCCTTTGACTAAAAAAGCTAATAACGAGGTTATTAGTTTTTTGCTGAGCCAATTGATATAATCTGGCTAATGATGAGTAAATACGTGCCTATACTATATCACTTTTAGGAGATATTTGCAATGAGTACCATTATCAAAACCACCGCTTATTTTGACCTTCTGGACCGACCGGTCACGTTATTAGAGTTGCATAAATGGGTTGGTGAGTCAGTGACGGTAACTGATTTACTGAATGAGCTGACTCAATTAATAGCCACCCAAAAGATTGCCACCAAGTTCGGGTATTATTTCTTGCCGGAGCGCGGTGACTTAATTGCAAAGCGGCACACCAAGTATGTGTGTTCGATAAATAAGCTCAAGCGCGCTCGCTGGTACGCACGTTTATTATTGCTCGTGCCCTTTGTTCGTGGCGTCCTGCTTTATAATTCCGTGGCTTTTTTTAATGCCCGTGAAACTAGCGATATTGATTTGTTAATTATTACTAAGACGAATCGAGTGTGGTCGGCGCGGTTTTACATTAATACTATTTTGAAACTTTTGAGATTGCGACCAACGGCAAAGAGGAAGCGCAATGCGGCGTGTGTGAGTTTTTTGATTGATCAAATCGATCTGGGCTTGCAAACAACGTTTAAGGTGCGTCGAGAATTATTTCCAATGTATCATCACGGTCAATTTATCGTACTGGGTGGCGAAGTTGGTAATTTCTTTGCAGCGAATATGTGGTTGAGCGAAGCGTTGCTGCAGTGGTACCCGTATCGCTTGTTGTCGCATTGGCAAATTAAGTCGTTTCGTTTGGTGCAAATAGTGTTGGAAGCGCTTGTCTCGCTAATCTCGGAGAGCTATTTAAAAAGAGTTCAGCAACGAATTATGCCCAAGTATTACACTGCTGATAATGAGGCGGGGCAAATTGTGCTCAACGACCAGATGATTAAACTTCATAACAATGCAACCCGCTTAGCCTTTGAACAGCGCTATCATGAGCGATTAACTCAGCTTGGAATTGTATGATGCGCTTGAAACAAATACAAAAACTAGTAATTCTCAGCGTCATCTTTTTAATTCCACTGCAAACGGTATATATTTTACACGAGCGGTTTCTGGGAAATTTTAAGTGGCAATACGGAACTGAATTGTTATACCTAACACAGTTATTAGTTGGCTTAGCGTTGTTGCTGCAATTGGTTTTTTGGGCCGTAAAAAAACAGCCGCTCCAAATTTCCGTAGAGCGGTTGTTTAATAGACAACACACCAATAAAAAGATTCTGGTGGTGTTGATAGCTTGGGCGCTCTTATCAATAAGTTGGGCTCATAATCAAGAGCTCGCCTGGTATTACTTTGTAATGCTAGCCTTGGCAATTGCATTTGGAATAGTTGTTCGTGAATCGAAGATTAATATTCGTTGGGTCGCTTGGGTATTCCTTGCTAGTGGTGTAGTTCAATCAGTGCTGGCGATGTGGCAATGGGGGAGTCAGCGTATTGGTTCGAATGTTTGGCTTGGAGTGTCTGAACAATTACCGGCAACGCTGGGCACAATTGTGATTCAAACAGCTGACGAACGGTTATTGCGCGCCTATGGCACGTTCACTCATCCAAATATTCTCGGTGGCTTTTTAGTAGTTGTGTTACTTGCGGCTGTGTGGTTGGTAATCACTGAGAGAACAAAGTTTAAACTGATTGCTTTAATAACGATTCCAATAATTATCTTTGGTTTGGGCTATAGTTTCTCGCGCAGCGCTTGGATCGCGGCAATTATTGGGATTTTGGTAATGACTGCTTTGGAATTCAAGCGAAATAAAGTAATTCGCAGCCAAGTCTTAAAAGCTAGTGGCATTGTTTTAATCAGCTCAATAGCGTTTGCGCTATTGTATTGGCCACTGATCACAATTCGTGTTCAGGCACAGACGCCGCTGGAAACTCGATCAGTTACGGAACGTTTATCTGCTGTCGATCAATCCATTCAAATTATTAAACGACATCCGATTATGGGTGTCGGCATTGGTAATTATACGAATGAATTGTCGCGGCTTAATCCGAATCAGCCCGCGTATCAGTATCAGCCAGTGCACAACGCGTGGCTATTAGTTCTGGCAGAATTAGGAATCGTTGGTTTTATTTTATTTGTAAGCCTGTTCGTATCGTCTTTTTTGAAATCACAAACGCAACCATTAGTTGTTGCAATATTAATAAGTCTATTTGTCGCCTCATTATTTGATCATTATTTATGGACGAGTTGGAGTGGGTTAGTGTTAGTGTTTGGTTTATGGCAAGTAAAGGATTAGCAGCCAGTCTTTATTGACAATATTAGTAATATATGATATACTAATAGTCGTCAGTAAAACATAGTGTTTTCACTGATATTTGGCAAAAACGAAAGGAAAGAGAAATGCGTACCTTGATTTTGATGATGATTCTGATGACCGGCGTGCCGACTATGGCACAGGCGGCAATTACCCTTACCGCCGAGGCCAAAGACGTGGGCACGATCCACCATGGATCGCGCTACCAGGTGCATCTGCATGTAACGAGCGACGTGGAAGCGTTGGATATCACGGCGTTTGCAATCCAGATCTCCGGCATCCAGGATGTGTCCGGCCAGGTGCAGGTAAGTGATCCGTTCGATCTGTCCCATTATTATCCCGAGGATGAGATCACGCAGTTGGTGTGGTTTACGCCGCCACAGCTGCCGTTCGACATCTGGTTTGAACTGCGCTACATTCTGCCGCCCTATCATTCGCCGGCGTTAGACCGCGGCCCCGAATTTCAAGCCCTCCTTCGGGAAGGTGTAAACGGGCCCATACAGCAAAGCGAACCCCTCTTTTTTTCGGAGTACGATATTGTTCATTCGCAGCGGTATTACAGTGCGGATATCAATCATGACCAGAGTGTCGATATCGACGAACTGATGCGAATCGTGCAGTACTATAATAGCGACAGTTTTGATTGTCAGTCGGGGTCAGAAGATGGCTTCGGCATTCCGTCTGTAGGCACAGAGAACTACTTGTGCCCGCCGCATGACAGTGATAATCAGCCCCAGGATTGGCGGATTGACTTGATAGAGCTATTGAGGGTCATCCAGATCTACAATAGCACTCAGGAAACAAACTTACTGAGGTACTGCGAGTGCGGTGAAGATGGGTTCTTTATTTACTTTTACTAGCGTAACAACCGCTAGCACTATGGCGGCGTCTCTCAGACGCCGCTTTTTCATTTCTGAAATTTATATTATTATTTGTGGACGAGTTGGAGTGGGTTAGTGTTATTGTTTAGTTTATGGCAGATGACTAATGCAACGACCAAAGATTATTGACAAAAATGATCTAATCATATAGGTTGTGGTAGTGCTTTTAGTAACGCATTAACAACAGATTTGGAGACGTAAGATGTTCAATGACCGCCGGCACGCATATCACCAAGAATTGGAAGCTATCGGCAGGGGCAGCTTCGTGACGGTGCATCGACGAGATGCATCGGCCGTGAGTGGGGCTGTATTTGAAATCAAGGATCATGGCGCCAAGATCAGCTCTCAAGATCCGCATGGCAAGGTGGGTACAAATATTATAGTGTTCATTGCCTATCACGACATGCGTGGTATTGCCATCTATATTCAGTCACCCGAATAACGACCGCAAAAATACTGGGAGCTCGCAAGGGCTCCCTTTTCAATTCTTGACAAATGACCATTTTTAAGGTAAATATATTAGATGCTGAACATGGAGTTCGGCGTCTGTTCCTTCAACTATGAGGTGATCACCAATGCATCCTGGGTTAGTTGCTATCATTGCGTGTGTTGTTTTTGTTTTGGCCATGGCGCTGATTCCGTTGGTGCGTAAGCGCCGCCAGCCCGCGAATCTCGCGGAAGACGCCTTGAAGATCCGCGGCGGTGTACTGTATGTCCTGGGATCCAATTCCAAGATGGAGTGCTCCAATACTTGGAAAAAAGAGGATTTTGTATTCTATCTCCAAGAAATGCAGGCACTGATTGCTGAGCACTGTCCCATGGTGCAGATTGAAGCCTTGGTGATTGAACCGCATGTGGCGGTCAGTCTCTGGCAACAAGGAGAGCTAACACCGGAGCACATTGCTACGGTCGATGGCATTACGTGGAGTGGTGGTCGCCCCAGGCAATTCACAATTAAGGGCTGGTTGGGTGGTATGGATCTGGTTGTGAATACAACCACCTACTACGACTCTTGGGAGTTCCGGATTAAAAACCATCCCAGGGGCATCAGACAAGCTCGGCCGGTCCCTGATCTGCTGGCAGCCGGGAGCGGGGAAGAGTTCTTCCCGGCACAAATATAATTACCATCGAAATCGGACGCGCCCTTGTTGGCGCGTCTTTTCATTTCTTGACACTAACCCTCAAATTTTATAAAATACAAACGTCTCCTAGCTTAGCACTCTCATGTTTTGAGTGCTAATTACTATATAAATAACTTACAAATTTCTATGTCTATCCGACCACTTGGGGATCGTGTTCTTGTCCGTCCGATCGCTGAAGAAGAGGTAACCAAATCCGGGATTGTCTTGCCTGACACTGTAGATAAAGAAAAGAAAGCCGAAGGCGAGATCGTTTCGATTGGCAGCGGCGAAAAAATTGCTAAGCTGAATTTGAGCGTCGGCCAAAAAGTTTTGTTCGGCAAATATAGTGGCGAAGAAATCAGTGTTGAAGCCGTTGAGTACAAAATTTTGAATCACGAGGAAGTCCTCGCTGTTATTGAATAACTAACACACATATGGCTAAACAAATTATTTTTGATGAAGCAGCGCGCAACAAGCTGAAGGCCGGCGTTGATAAGTTGGCAAATGCCGTACGCGTGACGATGGGTCCAAAAGGACGCAATGTGGTGCTTGATAAAGGCTACGGTGCGCCGCAAATTGTGAATGACGGTGTGACAATTGCCAAAGAAATTGAGCTCGAAGACAAATTTGAAAACATGGGTGCCGAGCTGATCAAGGAAGTGGCTTCACGCACTAACGATGTCGCTGGTGATGGTACGACCACCGCCACTGTCCTTGCTCAAGCGATGGTAAACGAAGGTTTGAAAAACGTCGCTGCTGGTGCTAATCCAGTCATTATTCGCCACGGCATCGAAAAGGGTGTTGCCGCCTTGGTCGAAGATCTCAAAGCCCAATCAAAGCAAATTAGTTCCAAAGAAGAAAAGCAGCAAGTCGCTTCAATCTCTGCCAACGACCCTGCGGTCGGTCAGATCATCGCCGAAGTCCTCGAAGAAGTTGGTAATGACGGCGTTGTCACGGTCGAAGAAGGTCAGAGCTTTGGGATTGAAAAAGAAATCGTCAAAGGCATGCAGTTCGACAAGGGCTACGTCGCACCGTACATGATTACCAATCCGGAGCGGATGGAAGCGGAGTACGCCAATGTACCAATTTTAATTACTGACAAAAAGATTTCGGCGCTCGCTGATATTTTGCCCGTTCTTGAAAAGTTGGCGCAGTCAGGTCGCAAAGATTTAGTGATCATTGCTGATGAGATCGAAGGCGAAGCACTTACCACATTTATTGTTAACAAGCTCCGCGGCACGTTTAACGTCCTCGCCGTTAAGGCCCCAGGTTTTGGCGATCGCCGCAAAGAATTACTTGCTGATATCGCGATTGTTACCGGTGGCCGCGTAATTTCTGAAGACATTGGTTTGAAGTTGTCAGCTGCCGAACCAGAAATGCTCGGTATGGCTGCTAAAGTTGTTGCCACCAAAGAACACACCACCATTGTTGGCGGTAAAGGCGACCAAGGCGAAATTGACGCCCGCGTGGCCTCAATTACCAAACAACTTGAATTGAGTGATTCTGATTTTGATAAAGAAAAATTGCGCGAACGTTTGGCTAAATTGGCTGGCGGTGTGGCGGTGATCAAAGTTGGTGCCGCGACCGAAACTGAAATGAAAGAAAAGAAGTTGCGCATTGAAGACGCGTTAGCAGCGACAAAGGCCGCGATTGAAGAGGGCATTGTTGCTGGTGGTGGTACGGCTTTAGTCCGGGCTGCGAGTGCGCTTGATGCGGTTAATGTTTCTGGTGATGAAAAAGTTGGCGTCGATATTTTGCGCCAAGCGATCCTGTCACCGTTGATGCAAATTGCCCAAAACGCCGGTCAAAATGGCGCGGTTGTTGTCGAAGCGGTGAAAAAGCTTACCGGCAATATGGGCTACAATGCGTTAACTGGCGAATACGAAGATCTTGTTGCTAAAGGTATTATTGATCCAACTAAAGTTACGCGCACCGCTTTGCAAAACGCTGCTTCAGCGGCCGCGATGATCCTCACGACTGAATGTGCGGTTGCTGATATTCCAAAAGAGGAATCAGCCGGCGCTCCAGGAATGGGTGGCATGGGTATGGGCGGTGGCATGGGAGGGTTTTAAATTGTTATCCTTGCGAAGGCGAGGATCTTAAAGAAGGCCGCGCGGCCTTCTTTTGTTTTCATTGACAAAGTTAAGCGATTTGTTATGCTTGAAGCGCATTGGAACGGCGAGCCCAAACCTTTAAGGAGGTGCGGTCATGAATAAGTCGAAAGGTGAGTACTCGATCATTAACATCCCGTTGATGTTGATGGACGAGTTGGCCCCGGAGTTTTGTGTTGACTCCGTGGGCCAGGAAGTGCGTTTTTCCGACAACAAAAATCAGTATGTGCTGTATCCGCTGAAACCCGACGTCGAGGGGTTGAAGTTCCCTGGCGCCTTATGCGTGGACACGGTCACAACTGGCTACTCCGCCAAAAGTCCGCTGATGCATTCGTTGTACTTGTTGCCGCGCATGCCTCAAGCGGATGGCCAGGACAACCTGGAAACCATTGGAGGTGTTATTTTCTCTCTCAATGGGGAGGAGCCGATCATCAAGTTGACGGCTCGTCCGGTAGCGTTTGGGTATCACGTAGGCAGTGAAGCCCAAGAGCAGCTGGGTGTGGTGATGGAGAAGGGTGCCTTGATGTGGCTGCCGAGGAAGTTGGGTGGGGTCATCCTGGAGCGTGCGGCCGAACTCGTGCAAGATCCGGCGTGCGTTGCGCGGAGATTCCAGATAGTCGATCATTGCGAAGCCGCGTAGTCACCCGAGTGATAGTGCATTGAGTCCGTTCGCGATGCGAACGGGCTTTTTCTTTGCTTTCAATAGTGAGTACATAGGTATGATACAATGCGTATATGTTACAAGCATTCAAAACTATTTTTTCTAGCCGGAAGTTTGCCCTTTTGGCAGTTGTCGCGGCGTTGGTATTTTTTCTACTCAACCTCTGGCTGCTCAATTTTAGTTATTTGAAATATCTCATTGTGTATTCGTCACTTCCTGGCTGGCGAATTGCAAAATCCTTTTTTAATCTTCAGGGTCTAGTTGAGGCGCGCTTGATGTTGCCAGGATTAATTACGTTAATTGTTATTGCGCTGTTGGCTGGTGTGAGTATGGCGATGAGCGCTTTCTTGATGCGACGCAACTTACAGGCGACTAGCGGCGTGTCATTAACTGCTCTAGGCACCATAGTCGCGCTCATTGGCGT
>JAGONZ010000004.1 GCA_017992755.1 Candidatus Buchananbacteria bacterium
GCGAAGTGGTGTGAATGTACGGAGTTTTTTTGAGCTTTTCCGAATCAAATGGCCAGAGTTTGAATAATTTCTGACCAAAGCGAAATGACGAATATGCAAATGACGCCTCGACATTGACTTCCAATGCTTTAACCATCTTTTCTAAATAATTACCATGCAACATCACGTCAGCATCGCAGAATAACAAATATTCTCCTTGAGAAACCGCTGCACCCTGATTCCGGGCGGCTGGAGCGCCAGCATTTACCTGGTCAATGACATGCGCCAAGCGTTCGCGATGATGCTCAATTAGATCAGCGCTGGCATCAGCTGAGCCGTCGTTAACGACTATCAGCTCCCAGTTGGTAAATGACTGCGCATAAATACTCTCCAGGCACGGCGTAAGTGTCTGAGCGGCATTGTACACTGGAATAATGATGCTGACGCGTGGTGATGACATATTAAGATTGTGTTGCATTAAGCTGCTTCCGCCACCCACCAAACGCACCCCACAAGTGCATGAGAGCGCCTAAACGCGCATACACCGCGATTTGTAATTTCTGAATGAATAGCGTTGGTCTTGGTTTAGCGGCATTATTAGTGCCCGTGCCAGGTCGTTGGGCTTTTTTATAACACTCAAAAAATTCACTGAGCGTTTTTGCTTTCAAGTCTTTGACATGCCACAACTGCTCACCAAACTTTTTTTGTTTGCGGAGATAATGCTTGAGACTGACGGCATAGTCGTGATAAATAATCACCGTTGGATAATATCGATTAACAAATTTTGTCCCGACTTTTTGCAAAAACGATTCGCCTTCATGGCCATAATCAATCGTGGCATCGAACATCCCGACTTCGTCAAAGACGCGCCGCTTAATCGCGCAATTACCTTCAAGTAAAATGCTCGACACATGAGGTTCGTTGCCTTGATTGTAATGCGGCGCAAAGTACGGCCAAATGTTTTCACATAAGGGTTCCACCCGGCCGGTAATAATATCTTCCTGCTGCATAATTTTGAGAATCAACTCAAGCCAATCTGGTTCGGCGCGAGCATCGTCGTCGAAGAAAACAATAATTTCCGAATCACTGGCCTGAATGCCCGCATTGCGAGCAGCGGAAACGCCCGCGTGCTGTTGGTTGATAATAGTTAAGGGCAAAACACCCTCGTAGGTGGCCAGCACCGCCTCTGTATCATCGGTACTGCCGTCATCAACAATAATGACGTCAAACTGACTGCGTGATAACGTTTGCTTAAGCAAACTGCCCAATGATCGCGGCAAGGTGTGGGCTCGATTATAGGTCGGAATGATAACAGAGATTGGTTTCATATTAGCGAGACAGCATTTGTTTCAACTGACGAATGTCGTCAGTCGTAAAACCCTTGACGATATAGAGCATCGCTACATAACAAATACCGGCAATTGGAATTACTAATACTACGGGCACTAGATCTCGCAGGAGCAAAATAACAACGGCCATTACCGCGGTACTAATGAGAACACGGATAAAAATACCAACCACGATTCGTTTCGGATACGCCACAATTTTTGAAGCCGCCACGAAGCTTAAAGCGACTAATACAAAATAACTAATAAGAGTGGCTGCCGCAGCGCCGTTATAACTCCATAGCGGAATAAAAAAGGCATTCAGAACAGCATTGGTTAGCGCAGTGATGCCAAGATGAATCGTGTTGCGGGTTTGTTTGTGAGCGGCGTTTAATAGCGATGTTAGTGGATATGCGATAAAAGCAAATACAAGTGCCACCATCATCAATGATAACGGTTCTAAGGCTTCCTGGTATTCACTGCCAAACACCGGCACTAACACGACCGGTGCCAAAGCGACAACACCTGCAGCGAGCGGCAATGAGAGAATCGTCAGATACCGAATTGATTCGACGAATGTTTGTGATAATTTTTCTGATGACTCATGCACATAGCGACAAAAAGCTGGGTAGACACTCGCAGAAAATGCGGTGCCGATAAATTGCAGCGCGAAACTTACTTTATACGCCACACTATAAATTCCGAGGTCGTGCTCCGAAGACATCTTTGACAAAAACACCATGTCAATCGAGCCATAGATCCGCATAAACAATCCGGCCACTGCAAAAGGTGCCGCCAAAAGAATTAATTTCTTCACATATTGCCAATCAAAGTGCGGCCGCAGTGGCCAGTGATAGCGCCGCCACAGCGTTGTCACTGATAGCAATAAGTTAAATGTACTGCCAACTAAATAAGCGGCAACCACGTAGCGCACTCCAAGCTGTAACCAAATAACGAGCACTCCCGTTGCCATCACGAGTAGTTGATTGCAAATTACTCCCAAGCTTTCGAACATCAAATTTTGCTGCCCGCGCAACACGCCATAAAAACTCGTCGCAAATGAGTCAACAATCATGATGACTCCGGAGATGTAAATCAGCTGACGTAACTCTGGCGGATAATTAAGAGCAAAAGCCGACGCAATCAAGGCGCCATAAATTACCAAGGCACCGATTAGTTTTAACGCCAAAACCGTTGATAAATATTTTCGCCCTTCATCGTTATTTTTGGCGCTTTCGCGAATCAACACTTGCGTCAACCCAAAATCAAGCAACATTGCAAAGATTGTCGTAAAGCTCATGGCAAATGAATATCGTCCGGTGTCGATAACACCGAGGCTACGAGCAATGATGATGAAATACCCAAAAGCGAGCGCTTTTTGGAAGGCTAAAGCGAGGGTAAAAAAACTAGTATTTTTGGCTAAATTAAGACGTGACATGATATGTGATTATAGCGCATTTCAAGCAATAAAAAAAGCCCGCCACAGGAGGTGACGAGCCTTATAAATAGGGGTTACAACTTAATTACGTCCGCATCAACACCCGCACTAACTTCAACTCATCATACTCATATTTGCCTTTTAAACGCTCAAATACGGGCTTCAGGCGTTCATCCCCACAAGCTTCATAAGCAGCGCAGATTTCTTCATACCGCGTCTTTGGCAGCTTCAAATACTCCAAATCCAGTCGCTCACCGGCATCAATCATTTTCTCAATATGATTAATGACCGTCCCCGGCTTCAGATCTTGATTTTTAGCCATCCGTTCAATCGAAGTTTTTTTGATTAATAGTTGTCGCGTTTGAGCATACGCCGCTGATGGTCGTTCTTTGACTATTAATGGCGCGGTTTTCGCTTGCTTAGATGGTTGTGGCGTTGGCTCGATCGCATGTGCTGTTGCAAAGCTAGAAATTAATTCTAGAAACAGCGCGCCGAACTTTTCATATTTCTTCGCACCGACACCGGTAATTTGCAAAAACTCATTGTCAGTCCGAGGCACATACGCCGCCATTTCTCGCAATGATACATCGCCGAAGATTACAAACGACGGTACACCAGCTTCGTCGGCTAACTGCTTGCGCAAGCCTCGGAGCTCTTCAAATAACTCATGATTATACGCCAACTCCCCTTCTGGCACCGGTGCAGCGATGATATCGGCTTTGATTCGAGTAATTTCTAAGTGCTCAGCGCTCTTCAAAAAATCAGCACCTTTTTGCGTAATCGCCAAGGTAGCATACTCACCTGGTTTTTTGCGCAATAAGCCTCGCTCAATTAAATACGTCACCACCTGGCCGAGATCACTTTCAGGCATATTTTTGATTATGCCAAATACCGACAATTCATTATGGCCGTTGCGCATAATTTTCTGAATCTTTTTGCCGAGCAAGACATCAATAATATAATTTTTACCAAAGCGATTTTCAGTGCGAATTACTGCGGATAAGATTTTCTTGGCGGCTTCGGTCACATCAACCGTTTCTTTTTCTGCAAGGCAAACATCACACGCCCCGCATTGCTCGCGTGCCATTTCTTCACCAAAGTAACTCAACAGAAACTTTTTTCGGCACGTCATTAGTTCCGCATACGTCGAAACCTCCTCAAGTTTTTCTTGAGCTCGGCCCTTGAGGATATCATCATCCATCCGATTGATGAAAAATTCGTGCTTGTGGGTATCGGCATAGGTGTACAGCATAATACACTCACTCGGCAACCCGTCACGACCAGCGCGGCCAATTTCTTGATAATACCCTTCTAAAGTTTTTGGGTAGGTATAATGGACTACTAGTCGCACATCTGGCTTATCAATCCCCATTCCAAACGCAATCGTGGCCACGATAATATTGACCTCATCTTTGATAAACAAATCTTGAACCCGACTCCGCTCATTCGCCTCAAGCCCTGCATGGTACGCCCGAGCACTAAAGCCATTAAGGGTCAGATTCTCAGCGAGCGTCTCGGTATCTTTGCGTGAAAAGCAATAAATAATTACCGATTCGTGCTTGTATTTTTGCAGCAAATGAACGAGCTTGGTAAACGCCTGCTTTTTTTCAATCACGCTCACCCGCAAGTTTTCGCGATCAAAACTCGAAACAAAGACGCGCGCCTGTTGGAGCTCTAATTGATTGACGATGTCTTCACGGACTTTTTGAGTGGCGGTTGCTGTCAGTGCAATCAGCGGTGTTTCTGGAAACAGTTTTTTGAGTCGATTCAAATTGCGATAGTCGGTACGAAAATCATGCCCCCATTCCGAGATACAATGTGCTTCATCAACAGCAATCAAGGCCAATGGAAGTGATTTTAAAAACTCTTGAAACTTCGAAAGCGCAAACCGTTCAGGCGCCACATACAAAATCTTTACCTCCCCTGCTTGCACTCGCTCACAAATCGTTTCAATGTGCTCCGCTGACAAACTAGAATTAATATATTCAGCCTTCACCCCACACGCCCGCAACGCATCCACCTGATCTTTCATCAGCGCAATCAGTGGTGAAATGACAAGCGTCACGCCATCAAGCTTCAAAGCCGGTAATTGATAACATAGGGACTTACCGCCACCAGTCGGCATCAACACAAAACAATCATTCTGCGCCACCACATGATTAATAATTTCCTCCTGTAACGGACGAAATTCATCGTAACCAAAGTATTGTTTGAGTAATGTCTTCACGAATTGATAGTGGTATTAGTAGTTCTATTGTACCTGAATTCGGATGAAAATAATCTAAAGAATTAAGAGACCAATAGCAAGATTTCAATACTCGTACAAGTTTAACACATTCTAGTTATTTTAAATAAAAAATAAATGCGCCGGACTCATGTAAGTCCGGCGCTTTTGCGTCTAGGGATTTCTAGAAGCAGGTCTTGTAGCTAACTAACAACCGCGTTCGATGGCGCGTTGCGAACGGTTCTGACGCCGCGCTCTCCCGCGGTGATTTTCCGCATCCCTGCCTCGATGATGGTAACCAACCCAGCGACGTGCAGGATCAGCACCACGACACTCAGGCCAAACCGAGGATCGGCGAGCGCAAATCGCCAGTCGAACAAGATCCAGCCCGCAGCGCTTTCCATGCTATGCAGCCCCACCAATGGAAAGAGGGCGTGGGACACGAGCCCCGTAAGCACAACAGAAAGCGCCAACTGCCAAAACAGTCGCGGGGGCAGGTCTTGCCGGAAAAGACGTCCCTGCTGAAACGAAATCTCCATCTCAACCCACATCACGTAAGCCCCCGTCAGAACAATAAGGGGGGCGAACGTGATTACGGCCACGTTCTGGCTTCCATCCCACCAGTACGAAGCCAGTGCGAGCAGCGCGTTCATGAGCAAATAGCCCACCGACGCCAACACCGCAACACCGAAATACTTGATCGTCCGCATACAAAATTCTCCTGTAAAGTACCGAGTTTCCGAAAATTGAGCCACATTGACTCGAAAATATTATAGCACGGTTAGGACGGCTTGTCAATAGGCACAATCCGAAACAAAAAGCCCTGATAACAGGGCTTTTTTTCGACTGTGTGATATGGGTATTACCGTTTGCTCCACTGTGGAGCACGTCGAGCGCGCTTCAAACCTGGCTTTTTACGTTCTTTGACGCGTGGATCGCGCTTGAGGTAGCCTTCGGCTTTGAGGGCGCCACGGAGCTCAGGATCGACGATGATCAGGGCGCGTGACAGGCTGTGGCGGGTCGCTTCAGCCTGGGAGTGAATACCGCCTGAATGCGTCTTAATGGTGATGTTAACCGTTTCTACGCGGTTAGCAATCTTCAACGGGGCTAAGACGATCTCCTGGAGGGCTTCCGTTGGGAAGTACTCAGTCATTGGCTTATCGTTGACCGTAATTTCGCCCTTGCCGTTGAGGAACAGCCGCGTTTGAGCAACTGACGTTTTGCGTCCGCCCTTGGCGTAAATGTATTCTTGAGTTGTTGTAGTTTTGGTCGCCATACTCGTTATTTGATTTTCAATCGTTTCATCATCTTATCGCGAAGCGAGTTTTTTGGCAGCATTCCGTAGACAGCGCGACGAAGAATATCGGCTGGATCAGTCTTCATTAAAGTTGATGCCTTGAGCGTCTTCAAGCCACCTGGGAAATTAGTGTGCCAGCGGTATACTTTCTGGTCAAGCTTTTTGCCAGTAAATTTAATATCAGCAACACCAATAACCTGGACGTGATCGCCTTGGTCAAGATGCATTTCAAAATTAACCTTGTGTTTGCCACGAAGTAAGGTTGCTACCTGCGCCGCTAAGCGGCCAACTGGTTGCCCAGTAGCATCAAGCGTGTGAGTTGTGCGGGAAATTGGTTTCATAATTACTCAACAAATTCAAGGACAGCCATTTTGGCGTTATCGCCGCGACGTGGTGCCAACTTAGTGATCCGAGTGTAGCCACCTGGACGCTCTTTAAAACGTGGGCCAAGGACTTCAAACAACTTACGAACAGCGCCTTCAACGTACAGCGTCTTTAAGGCTTGCCGTCGACCGTGAAGCGAATCAACCTTGGCGAGCGTTACCAAACGTTCAACTACTGGACGCAAGGCCTTAACCTTCGTTTCGGTGGTTTCGATTCGTTCGTAGATCATAAAGCTCGTCACCATACTTCGCATCATAGCGACGCGTGGCGCTTTAGTTCGTCCAAAAGTTTTTCCTTGCTTGCGATGTCGCATATTCAGTGCTTAATCTTCCTTAATCAATTTATTCGTCGTTTTTCTTTGGTCGGCCGCGCTTCTTTGGCTTATCGTCGGCTTCCGACTCAGCTTCACCATCAGTCTCAGTTGCTGATTCAGCTTTTTCAATAATTTCTTCAGCTTCATCAATGGTCATTGGAGCCTCAACCTCTGCTACTGGTGCCTCGACGTCAACCTCTTCGAGGTCGTTGTTGCCACCGCCAGCCATAATCCAAGTAAATTGGTTGGTGAGAATTTCGGCGGCCTTCTGAACCGCGTCCGCTGGGGCAATTGAACCATCAGTCAGGATATCAAGCACGAGCTTGTCATAATCAGTCTTCTGACCAACACGAGTCGCTTCAACACTCAAGCCAACATTGATAATAGGAGTGAAAATAGCGTCAGTCAAGATCAAGCCGATCTCGCCTTTGCCTTTCCCCTGCTCTTCAGTTGGCACATAGCCAATACCTTTTTGAACGGTGAGCTCCATATCGAGTTCACGCTTGTCATCATTGATCGTCGTGATCAAGAGATCGGTATTAACAACTTCAGCGTCTGATGAAGACTCGATGGCCGCGGCTGTAACTTTGCCTTCGCCTTTTGCCTGGAGCTTCAAAGTAACTGGCTCGTCAGTAAACATCCGAATCCGCAATTGCTTGAGATTCAAAATGATTTCTAAGATATCATCACTGACATCAGCCAATGAACTGAATTCATGCTGAACGCCTTTGATCTTAACCGCAGTGACCGCGCCACCAGCAAGTGATGACAACAGTACCCGGCGGAGGGTGTTACCAAGCGTCATGCCGTAACCCGGAAAGCACGGTTCGATGATCACCTTGGCGTGTGAGCCCGGGATGATATCCTCGACACTGAACTTTTTTGGCAGAGAAATATGTTTCATACGATGCCTCCTACGGTTATGATTAGTAGTGTAATTATCGTGAATAGAACTCAACGATCATCTGCCAATTGACGGCGATTTCAACATCGCCCAACGTTGGCTGGCCAGTAACTTTGCCCGTCAGATTAGCGGCATCAAGAGTTAACCACGGCATAATCGTTTCTTTTTTACTCAAACGCTCGCTGAGATCAGCAAATAACGGTGACTTGGCGCTTGATGGTACCAAAGTAATCACGTCACCAGATTTGACCTGGGCTGATGCAATATCGAGTTTCTTGCCGTTTACCTGGATATGACCGTGACCGACCAACTGACGAGCCTGAGCCCGAGTAGCGGCAAAACCAAGACGATACACCGTGTTATCGAGACGATTCTCGAGCATCCGGAACAAACCTTCAACCGTGTTACCAACCTTCTTAAAGGCAACATCAAAATACTTACGGAATTGGTTTTCACGCAAATTATACATCGTCTTCGCTTTTTGCTTTTCGGCCAATTGGCGACCGTAGGCGGTAAGCTTCTGGCCCATTTGGGTTGGACCGTGAGCACCTGGCGCATAGCTGCGCTTATCAAGTGGACATTTGGCTGACTGACAGAGTTTAACTCCGTAGCGGCGGCATTTTTTGTGAGTAAATCGTTTCATAGGTAAAATTAGACGCGACGTGGTTTCTTGGCACGGCAGCCGTTATGTGGAATCGGCGTAATATCTTTGATACTTGATACCGCCAAGCCGTTAGCATTGAGGGCACGAATTGATGACTCGCGACCACCACCAATACCGCGGACAAAGACTGCGACTTCTTTAAGGCCATGCTTCTTGGCTTTCTCAAAAGCATCCTTAACGATAACTGAGGCGGCATATGGCGTGGCTTTCTTTGGGCCCTTAAATCCACATTGACCAGCTGATGACCATGACAAGACATTGCCGTTTTGGTCGGTCAGGGTGACGATAGTATTGTTATAACTCGCTTTCACGTAAGCGCGGCCAGTGGCTACTTGCCGAGTGGCCCCAACTTTCTTTTTGCGGCGGGCTTTTGAACCGGCAGCAGCACCCTTAGCTGCTTTTGGTTCGGCAGCTGGTGTTTCTGGAGTTACTGATTGTGTCTCGATATCACTCATAGTACAGATTATGTCTTTTGACCAGCGTCCTTGCGTCCAGAGCCGGCGGTCTTACGTTTGTTACCACGAACGGTGCGGTTGTTGGTTTTGGTGCGCTGACCGCGAGCTGGTAAACCACGAGTATGGCGGGTGCCACGGTATGATTTAATTTCTTTCAAGCGCTTAATATTGCTCATGACCTCCCGGCGCAATTCGCCTTCAACTGGATAATTTTTTTCAATCGTGCTGCGCAGGGTGTTGGCCTGTTCTTCTGATAAGTTTTGAACGCGGATACTGCGATCAATCTTAAGCTGATCTAAAATCTTCTCAGATAAAGTATCACCAATACCGTAGAGGTATGTGAGCGCGATGACTACGCGTTTGTTGGCTGGTAAAACGGTACCAGCGATACGGAGAGCTGCCATAAATTAACCTTGTCGTTGCTTATGTTTCGGAGTTTTGCAAATTACCACCACGCGGCCACGGCGCCGAATCACTTGGCAGTCTTTGCACATTTTTTTTACTGAGGATCGAACTTTCATAACTATTTTAATATCGATAGGTAATGCGACCGCGAGTGAGATCGTATGGTGTCATCTGAACCTTAACTTTATCACCTGGCAAAATCTTGATTTTGAACATCCGCATCTTGCCGGCTAAGTGAGCATGGATCTCATGCCCGCTTTCGAGTTTAACCTTAAATGTCGCTGCTGGCAACATCTCGACGACCTCACCATCAACTTCAATGAAGTCTTTGGAACTGGCAATGGCCTCGGACGCGTCTGAGTGCGTGCTCATCGGTATTTTATGGCTCAAAATAAAACTCTGGGCGGCCGCTCAACTGAGTGGCGTCAGCCAGAATTATGACTAAAATATATAGAATTGTTGCTCTTTCCTGTCTGCGATTACTATAGCAGATTGGAGTTATTTGTCAACAATATGATTAGTATATGCTATCCCTGGATGGGTGTCAAGGGATTATATAGGCTTTTTCGGCAAATACCAACCCCTAAGACCCTGATTCTACAATCGCCTTAATCCGCCGTACCCCCGCACTACTCGCTTCTTCCTTCACAATCTTAAAATGCCCCAGTTCTGAAGTATTCGTCACATGCGGTCCGCCACAGATTTCTTTGGAGAACGCTACCTCTGGATTCTCACCCATAATATAGACTTTTACCATGTCGCCGTATTTGTGTTCGAATACGCCAGTGGCACCCAAAGCCTTAGCTTCATCAAGTGAGACTTCAACGAAATTAACTGGGAGGGCTTTTTGGATTTGTTCATTGACCAGCGCTTCAACGGCCGCAATTTGCTCAGCGGTTAATTTATCTGGATAATTAAAATCAAAGCGCAAGCGCTCGGCAGTAATATTTGAACCCTTTTGCGAAATTTGATCACTGACAATTTGACGCAATGATTGTAATAACAAATGAGTGGCGGTGTGCAAGCGCGTTGTTTCGGCGCTGTGATCCGCTAAACCACCTTTAAACTTACCAGCCGTGGCGGTGCGGGACAGGTCTTGATGCTTGGCGAGCTCTGCGGCATAGGTCGCTTCATCCACGCGAATCCCCTGCTCGCGCGCTAATTCTAAGCTCATCTCAAATGGGAAGCCATAGGTAGAAAATAACGTGAAGGCATCTTCACCGCTCAAGGTTTT
The DNA here is from genome assembly GCA_017992755.1 of Candidatus Buchananbacteria bacterium. Classification (GTDB taxonomy): domain Bacteria; phylum Patescibacteriota; class Patescibacteriia; order 2-01-FULL-39-33; family 2-01-FULL-39-33; genus JAGONZ01. Next base: position 10,623 of record JAGONZ010000004.1, read on the forward strand.
ATCTTTGGTTAATTTTTCGAAATGCTTCAAACCCTTTTCCAAGGCTTTTGCAAATTTCTCTTCTTCTTTAACAAGCTCATCTTCAATTACTGATCGCTGCTCGCGGAGCTCAGAATAAGCACCGCCCATCTGGGCAATCACCACTTCTGCAATTACCGCTACAAACGGGTCGTTGATGCCTAATTGCTTACCATAACGCACGGCACGGCGAATCAAGCGGCGTAACACATAGCCACGCTCGACGTTGGATGGCGCTACCCCAGCCGCGAGCATAAACGTCGCTGCCCGCAGATGATCAGCAATAATCCGCGCGGCCTTTAATTGATCAGGGGTTACTTCTTCAGTAATAATATTAGCCGAGGCCAGCACTTGAGCCACAATTGTTGATAGCGGTTCGACTTCAAACACACTGGCTTTACCGCACAAAACGGCAGTCGTTCGCTCTAAGCCCATGCCGGTATCGACATTTGGTTTCGCTAATGGTTCATAAGTACCGTCTGCGGTTTTATTAAACTGCATGAACACATTGTTCCAGATTTCTACCCAGCGCTTATCCGCTGGATCATACAGAGTCGGAGCTGGCTCGGTGCCGGTCCAGTAAAATATTTCCGTGTCAGGGCCACAGGGACCAGTAGCGCCAGCAGGACCCCACCAATTATCATCCCGTCCCAGATACGCAATGCGGTCCTTAGAAATGCCCAGCGATAGCCACAAAGCAACTGATTCTTCATCACGCTCCGCATGTTCATCGCCGGCAAAAACCGTGACCGCCAAGCTTTCCAAGGGAATATTAAGCCACTCACTACTCGTCAAAAATTCAAAGCTCCATTTGATCGCGTCTTCTTTGAAATAATCCCCCAGCGACCAATTGCCAAGCATTTCAAAGAATGTCAGATGAGTGTTATCACCGACTTCATCAATATCACCGGTACGAATACATTTTTGGACATCCACTAAGCGCGTACCGCCAGGATGTTTGCCGCCAAGCAAATACGGCACTAATGGTTGCATACCGGCAGTCGTAAAGAGCACTGTCGGGTCATTTTCCGGCACAATTGAAGCGCTTGGAATCACGGAGTGTCCATGAGCTTCGAAAAACTGTAAATATTTTTGTTTGAGTTCCTTGGCGGTCATATGCCCATAATTTTAGTATAAAAAACGATTCGGTGCAATCATCTCACAATTACCCTCAAGGCCTGGGGTAATAATCGAACATTAATTTCGGTTCCAAGGATAATGGGGTCGCCATCAATTTGCGCCGGTGCCTCAGCATCAAGTGTGATTTGGAATTGATCGCCATCCCGCACCACTAAGTGCTGCGGTGGCATGTGGTACCACAAAAAATCAAACGCTAAGCGAATCATCGTAAAAATATTTTGCCGCCGAATGGCGTAGAGATTTAAAATGCCGTCAGCGGAACTAATTGTCCGGCGCGGTTTCAACCCATAAATGTTAACCGCATTAAAAATAATCAAACTATTGGCTTTGAAATGTTCGGTGGCATCGCGATGAGTCAAAGTAAATATTTGCTCTTGCTTAGGGGGATTAATAATTGCCTGCAATAAATAAGCGGCCAGCCCAAAATAACTTTTAATCTGATGCGTGGTAGCGGTCACAATTTCTGACACGTGACCAACTGATACCCCCACCACAAAATAGTGTTTATTATTAATTAAACCGACATCGATTATTTTTTCGGCACCACGGGAGTCAAGATTTCTAAAAGCTCGGGTAATTGATTTCGATATCCGCAAAGATTTGGCAATAATATTTGCCGAGCCGCGCGGGATAATTAATAACGGCACGTTGAGCGCTTTGCTAATAATTAATTGAGCCGCTGACCGCACGGTACCATCACCGCCAATAGCAACAACCAACCCTAAATCAGCGACATCAACATGTACGAGTTCGTTTTCGAACAATGGCGATAAGTGAAGCACCGCAACGTCATACTGACGTTGCGCTAATTCTTTTTGGACCGCCAACACTGCCTGCTCGGCACTTCGCGTTGGCGCCACGATTATGAGGGCTTTAGAAGTCATTACAAAGCTTCATTTAGATTCAATTACACCGCGCAATCTCCTCGCGTTTTCAGATTCGAGGTCTTTTAAAAAAGTATATTTCGGCTGTTTACTCTCGAGCATGGTCTGATATTTTTCTTGCTCAACAAAATATACTTGCACCCCATGCTCAATCATCGCCTCGAGCACCGATTCAAACCGTATCTTTTCAAGTGGTTTCACGGGCACCGATGATGCCCATTCATATTCTCCCATCCCTCGTTGAGGATCTGAACTAAATGTCTTAGCGTCGAGCATATATACATAACCCCCGTGGTCATTAGCAATGAATATATCGCGATCCATTGGGATAATAGCATATAAAACGTTGTTGCCCGTTAACCCAGTTGACCAAGGAACTGAAACATTCGCCATGAACATTATCGCTGTTGCCTTGTCTGGCGAAGCATACACCAATGCACCATGAGATTCGCCACTACCTTTACTTACTCGGGGCAGGAACTCCTCGATCTCCCCATTTGGTGAGCCGTGATACAGTACGCTTGTTTTTTCCATATTAGAATTCATCGGCTTCATATCTAATTTCATCACTTGATCCAGATGATTGTTTACCATCCTCATCATACAAATCCGGATCAAGTTCGGTCAAAAACTGCGATGGCCGGGCGTAAAAATCCGTGCGGGTAATCTTTGGATATAACAAATATAGTTCACGTTTCGCGCGGGTCACTGCCACATAGAATAGGCGGCGCTCTTCTTCCATTTCTTCCGGGCGCTCAAACACTTTACTATGCGGAAATTGACCATCACACAAACCAATGAGCAATACAACTGCCCACTCCAAGCCCTTCGCTTGATGAATTGTCGACAACACCACCACATCGCGATTCCCCTCATCCGCTTCGTGGCCAAAGCCTTCGCTTAAGGCGCTATCAATCAAAAGTTCTTCCAGGGTGGCGTAGCGACCAGAAAAAGCAGCCAACTGTTTAATATCTTCCAAGCGATCATTGAAATTTTCATATCGCGCGCTCAGGTGACGTTCGTAGCCAGCGGCCAGCACTTGCTCGATCATACTCGGCGGATTCGTTCGCTCTCCTTGATTAAGCACGCTAACAATTCTAATCGCTCGTTGCCAGCCAGCCAAAACTTTACCACTGCCCGGTGGCATCCCGCTGATTACTTGCTCCAAATCGGACTGCGATACCGCCCATGATGCGAGCTTGGCCGCACTGACTTCACCAATCCCCGGCTCTAGCTGCAATAAGCGCTCCCAAGAGATATGATCGTGATGATTCGCAACCACTTTTAAATAGCTAATCACGTCTTTAACGTGCGCTTGTTCAAAAAACCGCATCCCGCCGCGAACGATATATTGAATCCCGCGGCTACCGAGTTCAATTTCCATTTCAAGTGACTGGTAATGCGACCGAAAAAGCACCGCCACTGCTGATGGTCGATGGCCACGCGCGAGCACCTCTTCAATCTTGTCAGCCACGCGCTGGCCTTGATCATACACGTCATAACACGCAAAAAGTTGCGGCTTCATAAACGACTCGGAATTGGCGCGCAATTGCTTGTCGTATTGCTTTTCATTGTGGGCAATTGATGCATTGGCCAGCCCCAAGATTTCTGGTGAGGAACGGTAATTCTGATCCAGATGAAAAACTTTACACTCCGGATACTTTTTCGGGAACGCTAAAATATTTTGAACCGCCGCGCCACGAAAACTATAAATACTCTGAGCATCATCACCCACCACTAAAATATTTTGCTCAATGCCCGCGAGTTGGGTAATAATAGCGTTTTGCAAATGATTAGTATCCTGATACTCATCAACTAAAATATATTTAAACTGCTGCTGTAAATGCCGGCGCGTTTCTTCGCTGCGTTGCAATAACTGCAACCAAAAAACTAACATGTCGTCATAGTCCAATACTTGAGCAGCCCGTTTACGCTCAGCGTATTTTTCCGCTACAGCAATGATTAATTGATGGATGCGGCGATCAAGATAACCATATCGATCGGCGAGTAGTTGTTCAAGTGGCACTTGCGTATTAAGCGCTAAGCTCATCACCGATTGAATAAGGCGCGGTTTGGGCAATTCCAGGCCAGTCGGCGTTGGTAATTCCTTGAGACTGCTTTTGATCATCGATAACGAATCATCGCTATCGAGAATCGTATAATTCGGCTCAATCCCGATCGCTCGGCCATACCGCCGCAACAAGCGATTACTGACATGATGAAACGTGCCACCCCATAAACCACGCGGATCCGTCCCGATCAATTCCTCAATCCGGCCCAGCATTTCTTTAGACGCTTTGTTGGTAAACGTCACCAATAAAATTTCCTGCGGCCTAATCCCCTTTTCAATCAGATACGCCACGCGATACACCAACGTTCGAGTCTTACCCGAACCGGCGCCAGCCAACACTAAACACGGCCCATCGGCCGTGGTGACGACTTGATATTGCTCCGGATTGAGCTCTTTTTGATAATCGATGTGGCGCCCAGACATAGGACAATTGTCACACGCGAGCGACTCATTGTCAATGAAAAAGCCCGCGCAATAACTTTCGCGCGGGCGCTGATACGGCTTACAATTCGCCACGAATCTCGATTTCATAATCGGGAAATGCAGCTTGCAGTAATTCCCTTGTTTGATTTGGATCACGGTCCGGACCATAATCTTCACTGGAATCGCCGATACGGACCGAGTTGGTATCACCCAATTGAAACAGCAGCGTCCCGCCGCCTTGAAACAAGACCGTGAAATCGGCCAGCTCTTCTTGGAGTTCGCAGGCGATATCACTGTGAAAACCTCGGTAATCTCCAATTCTACAGACTAGCTTGGACCCAGTCCCGTCACTGACTGTGGCCATAAGGTACAGATAGTAGTGCCGACTACCCCCCTGGCTGATGAGGTGTGAAGCGAAATATCGGCTTTATCAAGGCTTCGACCGCGTCGAGTTTCATTAGTAGTCTCCCGTTGTTGTAACCATGTGACACCAACAATCTAACACTCACCGTCCTGCGTGTCAATCAATAAAGCAGACCCTGTCGGGTCTGCTTTATTATTAACTATCTTTCTGTTTCTTCCCTTTAAAATCTACCGCCCCTTGCGACAACGCCGCATCGAGACTCAAAGTCGGCTCAGTAGGTGGTAATTCAATTACTTCTTCGGCCGCTTCCGGAATCACTTTCGCGGTCACTTGCCTGGATTTCTGTTCAGAATTGCCGCGTTGTTCTTTGATCTTAGGTAAACACTCCTTGCAATACACTGGCCGCTTACCATCTGGTTTAAACGGCACTTGAATATTTTTACCACAATTTGAGCAAACAGCATCAAACAATTCGAGGTTGCTTGGAGTTCGCTGTTCGCTGCGAGGCTTATCTGTAGTTGGTTTACGCGTCGTGTCCATTGAACCTCGCCCCTCATCTACAGGCTTCGGTTTTGGGCCAGATTTCTGTCGAGCATCATCCCCCATCGCCACCACCATCTTGTCACTCAAATCGTTACCGCTCCAACGATTGATCTTATCCTCAACCACTGTTCGACTATTCGCATAGCGTTCGCGGGAGCCACGGACAATTTTATCGCTACTGTCGGTACGATAATTTTCAAACAACGGCGGCAAAGTCGCTGCCGAAAATGGATCAGACGAAACGCCATCAATCATCAATTTTAAATAAACTTCGCGCGCTGGAATATTGACCAAATCTTCTTCGGTGAAAAATGGCGTAAATTCTGGGACTAATTTCAAAGCATCAATCGAACCCACTCGGAAACAGATCATGGTACCGACGTTACCGAACACGGCATTAGACACTTCTTCTGGCAACTGTTCGATGTATTGATGAGCAACAATCAAATTCAAGCGATATTTGCGAGCTTCGGACAAAATATTAGCGAAGCTCTCGGTGGCAAAGTTTTGAAATTCATCGACATAGAGATAGAAATCCTGACGTTCTTCTTCAGGAATATCAACGCGACTCATCGCCGCCAGATACAGCTTAGTCACAATCATTGAACCCAATAATTGCATCGTATCTTCACCGATGCGCCCCTTAGATAGATTCAAAATCAGAATCTTTTTGTTGTCCATAATGTCGCGCAAATCGATGGTCGATTTAACCTGACCGACGATATTGCGGATCATAAAGTTAGTCAAAAACTGACCGACTTTATTTTGGATTGGCGACACAACTTCTTGCAACACCCGCTCGTTCCACTTGGTAAATTCGTTCGTCCAAAATGAACGGACAACCGGATCAGTGATTTTTTCAACTACTTTTTCCCGATACTCTTTATCAACGAGGATACGCATAATACCGAGCAAGGTGCTACCTGGATAATCAAGGAGCGCCAGCAAGGCATTGCGCAAAATATATTCGAGCCGAGGCCCCCAAGAGTCGGCCCAGAGCTTTTTGAAAATACTGATCAGACCGGAGGCAATGAAATTTTTATCTTTTTCATCAACCGCCTCTAGCGCATTAAAAGCAATTGGAAAATCAGTATCGGCAGGATTAATGTAAATAACGTCGTTGATACGATGCGGCGGAATAAAGTTCAACAGTTTCTCCGCGGTGTCGCCGTGCGGATCAATATAGCAACAACCCTCGCCTTTGAGGATATCGGAAATAATCATGTTCTCAAGCAAGGTGGTTTTGCCCATGCCGGTCTTACCGATCACGTACATGTGTCGGCGACGGTCATCACGCTTGATCCCAAATGATTTTCGCTGGTGGCGGAAGTTAACTTCGCCAAACAGCGTGATGTTATTTTCCATAGTTAAACCGTTGGCAAATTAGTTGGCGGCGTCGCCATGCGCTCGGTTGATTCAGAAGCCGGCACGCCCACATTTCGATTTTGGGTAATCTCGGCTGAAACCGCTTCATCACTACCGGGCGGCGGCGTATCCATAGGCTCCGGCAAGATTTCCGCAGCCGAGGCTCGGAATTCGTATGGCAACCGAGTTGGCGGTGCCAATTTCTTGCTTTGAATCTTCTCAACCTGCGGCGCTTTAACCGTCAGTACTGGGAAGTGCCACAGCGTGGCCAACTCTTCAGAATTGAGATACATATTTTCAACTGGATCGCCACTACTATTATCGCGATTGACATAGTTACGCAAAATATCGTTTTGGCGACGAGCCACTCGCTGCTTAACCCGGAAATAATCGGCGCCAGTTTTCGATTTGGCTCCAGGCTTAAACCCATTGCCATTAGCAGTGTTAAATTGCTGAATCGCACTGATCACCGAAGCCACACCGCGGCCTTTATTGAAAACCGCGTTTTCACCGATATACACTAAGCGGAATTTCACGCGAAAAGGATGCTTCGACAACTTTTGTTGAATCTTTTCCAGCATTGAGCGTTCTCCAGGCGACATCTTAGCGAGGGCTGACACCGCTGGTTTAACCTCAGCTACAGCATGTCCAAATTCAACGCCCGTCACTTGGCGAATCATCTCTTCAAACCAACCCCAGGCCCAAGTCACCGGCGAGCTCAGACGCTCGAGTAATGATGGAGGCGCAACAAATTTTTCCCCCATCAACTCCTTCACTACTTTTTTTCCAGTACTGCCCCAGCCGGGTGGTGGTGTAATCACTAACTGCAACCATAATTGTTCACCCGGGCCAAAACGACTCAAATTTTCGAGCATGGAGGCCATCGGGTCAATAAAGCCACCAGTTAAAATGACTTCAAATTCTGGATAGGTCCGAATTGGAAATGGGTATTCCTTATAGAGTAAAAACTCGGTACCCCAGAGGTTATGCTCACGATTCGGAAATCGAAGCTGGGCATACTTAGTTGCATAATCTTCAACTTCGGTAATTTCGGCGTCCGGGTACTGCGCATAAATCGACGCCTCAATCAGGTCGCGGAAATGGCTCGGGGTGCGGATAATAAATTGAATGTACCCCTCAAGGCTAACAATTTCAAATGAAAAACTTTCCTGGACTTTGCCGTGCCAATAGATATCAATTAAGTTGCCATTCGATTGAGCGCCGGCCAGCGCCACAAAAATGCTCTCGGCGGCTTTTGGTAATTGCTCGTTATTACGTGGAATATCAATCGCGAGCACGACATGCTGCCACTTGGATGCAAATTTGCTACGGCGAGCGCTAATCCAGGCTTCGTACAAGACCGCCATCAGCATAATGCAGAGGACAATCCAGCCGCCATGGGTAAACAAAAACCAGGAGATCGCTAACGGTCCCTGATCAGAAAGTGTATAAAAAAATGATGTATCGATGGTGGGTTCGAAATCCATATCGTCAATTGCCACCTTCCAAAGCGGCGTAGGGTGGTACCGTCAGTATAGCACGGCGACCCCAAGAAGTAACAGAGATTTAGACGACGAGGGCGTATTTACCGTCAGCTGAGCGCGTAATCTTTTTGTTATTCATCAATGACAAATAAATCGTTGACTGCTTAACGTTACGGCGCTCGAGGACTTTCGTGATAATATCAGCCTTTGAGAGTGGGCCGTTTTCACGAAGGACTTCTTCGATCACTTGAGCCACATTGCCCGGAGTATAGCCCCATTCGCGCAAGGCATAGGTGCCACGGCCGACGAGGACGTATTTATTGTCCAAGATTAATTCATTATGAACCGTTGGCGGATAGGCAATCTTTTCATCGAATTTCATTTCGTTGATCTGACTGGCGATGTCGACGAAGTGCAGCGGTTTACCAGCTTTTTTCAAGACAATATAAATCTTGTCGTTAATCTTTTTTGGGCGAACACTGCCCCAAGAAACCAAGCCCCAATTCTCGAAGAAATCTTGCTTGATGCGGCGTGAAGCGCGGAGATAGCTTTCTAAAATCTTATCAATATCTTCCTCAGAAGCTTCAAGGAAAGTCGTGGCGGCAATAATTCGTTCACGATTTTGTTTGTAATACTCGCTTGATTTAAATTCAGTGAGGAGCTCGGCTAATGGCATTGGTTCGCCCCGGCGCTCGATAATCGCGACCATTTCGTTGATCACTTCTTTAATTGGATCAACATCAGCTGAACCAACCTGCCAAATTGGGTTAAAATGCTTATCCTGCTTCACTTTGGCGACATTTTCAGAAAAAATGTATTCTGCCAAAAACAACAGGGCGTTTTCGCTCCGTGGGTGGGTATTGAGGTAATTCAAAAGATGCTCCAAGAAGAACTGTTCTTCCATAACACCGCCATATTGCTCAAGTAAATCAGCAACAACACGCTCGGCTTCTTTAATTTCGGTGCGGAGCGCCTCAAGCTGCTTAAGCTTTTTGATGCTCAAGCTTTCAATTTGGCGAACGCGCTCACGGGTAATACCGTAATGCTGGCCAATTTCCTCTAGCGTCTGGCGTTCGCGTTCGGACAAGCCAAAGCGACGCTCGATGACATCGCGTTCTTTTTGCGACAAATGCGCAAATAAGGTGTTGAGCGTTTCGACTGGATTAAAGTTGGCGATACTATCGCGGAACTGATTTTTTCGAACTTGGTCAAGGATAGACATACAAATATGACTGTAAGGACAGCCGACAAGTACTGTTTTTTATCTAAATTTGGATAATAAAGCGAAGCAGGCACTTCGATGACATAATTATAGCAAAATTGATGGTATTTGTCAAACCTTCAGATTGACAGTCTGCATTAATTTGCCTAAAGTAACTAATCAGCACCTTAAAAAAGGAGGGAACGATGCGACGAGCCATTCTGACGATCGGACCGCGCGGTTGCGGGAAAAGCACGTATTGCCAACAAATTATTAAGGAACGTCCCGATATATCGTTAGTGAGTCGTGATCAGATAATGTTGGAAATCTATGGGAAAGTAGGACTAAATCTCAAGCGGGAATCACCAGTCCCTATCTTCGAAACAATGTGGGCGCGAATCGCGGAACATTTTGAACGCGAAGAAGTAATTGTAATTATTGATTGCTGGAATGGCTGGGGTGATGACCGGCAATTTCTCACAAAGAAACTGCGACAACTAGGCGCGGATACAATTGATGGTTGGTACTTTGTAGTACCAGAGAATGTCTGTGCTCAGTGGTGCGTTGAGAAAGAAGTTATTAATCACCCAGCATTACGTGACGAAGATGACTCTTGGCAACTAAAGCTACGAGCAGCTTCTGCACGACAGGAATACCGTCGATATCACGACCAGCCAGTGGAGCTTGACCAAGGATTTGATGCCATCCATATCATCAATCCGCTACAGCTAGCTTTCCTAACCTTTATCCCAATACTAAATACGACCTGAGTCATCTCAGGTCGTATTCTTTTCTAATATTGACCAAGTTATTAACGCGCCCCTTTCCGTCGTCGATCAAAATTGAACCAATCAACTACGAGCGGGCTAGCGACGAAGATTGAGGAGTAGGTACCAATAGCGATACCAACGATCAGAGCCAAGACGAAGTCATGAATTGTTTCACCGCCGAAGATGAATAATGAGGTCAGCACAATCAACGTCGTGACTGAGGTATTAATTGATCGCGCCAGGGTTTGATTAATACTGTCATTAACTACCTCTTCAAAACCACCGCCATGATGTCGAGACAGGTTTTCACGAGTCCGATCAAACACCACAATCGTGTCATGAACTGAGAAGCCGAGAATGGTCAGGAGGGCTGTAATAAATAAACCATCAACTTCCGTACCATAGAAATGCCCCAGGATTGAAAACAAGCCAGCAACGATTGTAATATCATGCACGAGCGCGATAATCGCCGCTACACCAAATTTCCACGACTCAACAGGCTTTGACACCTTACGAAACGCAAACGCAATATAGGCCACGATCGCTAAGACAGTAACCGCGATTGCCTGCCAAGCTTTCTGGGCCAATTCTTGACCAATGGCTGGACCGACAGCCTCAAATCGCAATTCTTTGACTGTCGTTGATGGTGCTAGTTGATCGGAATAGGCTTTGATCAATTGTTGGTGCTGAGCTTCATCAATATGCTTAAAGCGCAACAGACTATCCCGCTCGCCTGCTTGCTGCACCCGCACATCTTCAATACCCTGAGCGCGCGCAATTTCTTCAATTTGTGCGGACTCTGGTCGGTTCGGTTCAAAGCTTAACTCCATTAAGCTGCCACCAGTAAAATCCAAGCCTGGCTTAAGACCCCAGGTAACCAAGGCAACCACGCTCACGACGAACAAGACGACAGAGAAAATATAATTATATTTGCGGTTTTTGACGATTTGCAGTTTCATACTATGAATTTCGTTTGATTCGGGCATACAGCGGCAACGCTTTGAGGCCGCGCCATTTAGTAATGAGCAACATCAAATTGCGAGTAATGGTAATCGATGAGAACATCGACACGATAATACCCAAGGCCAACGTCAACGCAAAGCCTCTAATGATACTGGTGCCAAACCAGAACAAGATGCTGCAGGTAATCAAGGATGACACATTCGAATCGCGAATTGAACTCCACGCCCGGTGGAAGCCTTCACGAACAGCAAATGTCAGCTCTCGGCCAGCGCGCAATTCTTCTTTGATGCGTTCAAAAATGAGCACGTTAGCATCAACTGCCATGCCGATCGATAAGATGAAGCCAGCGATACCGGCAAGGGTCAAAGTCACTGACAACAATTTAAATAGTGCCAAAGTAATACTGATATACATCAATAAGGCAATGACTGCGACGACGCCCGGTAAGCGGTAGTAGATAATCATGAAGAGAGCAATGATCGCAAACCCAATGAGGCCGGCGAATAAACTCTTAGTCATGGAGTCCAAGCCAAGACTGGCGCCAACAGTTGTCTGAGACACCAATTGTACTGGCACTGGCAAAGCACCAGCATTGAGTCGTTGAGCTAATTGTTTTGCTTCAATCACAGTGAAGCTACCAGTAATCTGTGCTTGGCCAGCATAAATTGGCTCATTAACTCGTGGAATACTGATCGGCTCGCCATCAAGGAAAATTGCCACCAACTTACCGCTATTACGCTCGGTAATTTCACCAAATAATTTTGCCCCTTCATCATCAAATTGCAATGATACTGTTGGTGCTCCTGATTGCTGGTCAAGCTCCACTGATGCTCGCTTCAAGTTTTTACCCGTCAGCTTTGTGCCCTGCCACTGCATGTCAGCGACCACCCCAACATCAGCAGGAGTTGGCGTGAGCAACAGTATATGGCGAGTATCAACTTCCATCGCTTCACCGATACCCCGCTCAGCTTCTTTTTTAATAATGTGGTACCCAAAATCTGATTTCACCAACTGCGGATAGACTTCACCAACTTTCAACTTGGTAAATAGCACGTCATCAAATTCGGGCACAAATTCACCGCGCTTAATACCTGTATACAAACCACCCGTATCTTTACTGCCTGAGTCATCGGTATTGTCACGAGCTAATTGCGCAAAATCAGCGCCGCCCTTAATCTGGTCAAGTAAACCTTGAGCTTTCTTTTGAACTTCGGCGGTGCGGCGGTTGAGCTCTTGTTCCTGCTCCCCTGTCATCGCGGCGGCAGCGCCATCTGGGTTTTCTTCTTTGAATTCAAGGAGTGGGGTTTCACCGATTTTGTTGATCGCCTCATTAATGTCATACACGCCCGCTAACTCAACCAATACGCGATATTTGTCGCCCACACGGTTAGTTTGGACTAATGGCTCGCTCACACCAAGTGAATTCACGCGTCGCTCAATAACATCACGAACACCAGCAATGGCTTCGGTACGATCAGATTCAGCCACAGCGCTAACATCAGCTTCGTACACTAAGTGAGCGCCGCCAAGCAAATCAAGGCCAAGTCGGAATGGCTGACCAAAATTTTGAAGATCGACTTCGCGCACTGAATGCCAAACGACAGAACGGGTATTATTCTGGGTGTCGTGTTTAATTTCTGGCCATACTTTCAGATCATTAACAACTGGAATTACTGAAAGGGTGGCGTCAAGCTGTCGCGTCACCACTGTTGGCACGTGCAAGACGTTAATCCAAGTGGCAATCAAGACTAATGCCAAGATGCCGATAAGCGCCCAGCGGAGCTTGCCGCGAGGACCAGGAGTGAAGATATTTGAAATAGGATTCTTAGGCATAAAACGGTATTTACTGTAGCAGATGGGTTAGAATTTGGCAAACCGACGTGACTCAATTTTATAAGGATTAAATAGAAGGGCTGCCGAAACAGCCCTTCAGACCACTATCTACACTACCACACCTTCAGCACCCATTCGAGCAGGGCGGCGCGGACGTAAAATCCATTTGCCGCTTCCTCAAAGTAGATCGCGCGCGGATCAGCATCAACCTCGGGTGTAATTTCGCCGACACGCGGCAACGGATGCATCAACAAGGCAGTTACCGGCGCTAAGGCCATGAGCTCAGGCGTGATCACAAACTGGGCGCGGCAGCGCTCATAATCGTCAATACGATCACCAAAGTATTCTTTTTGAACCCGAGTCATATAAATAACATCGGATTGGGCGATCGCTGAACGTAGATCCTCAGTTTTTTCATACGGGATCCCGTGCTCAAACAAGTGCTGCAAAATATCCGGCCGCATCCCTACGGGTTCCGGCGCCACAAAAATAAATTTGGCTACCCGCAATTTTGTCAGGAGATACACAAGCGAGTGCACCGTCCGCCCATTTGCCAGATCACCGACAAATGTCACCACAAGCTGACTGGTATCTTGATGATATTCGCCGATAGTGAACACATCGAGCAAGGCTTGTGTGGGGTGCTGTCCTTGCCCATCACCGGCATTGATAATCGGGATTGGACTCACTGCCGCAGCGCGCTTCGCACCACCCACTTCGTGGTAGCGCAAAACGGTCACATCAGCATACGCGCCCAGGACTTTTACAGAATCCTCAAGTGATTCGCCTTTCGCAACCGATGAAAACATGCCCGCGTTCTCGGTGCCGATAACTTGCCCACCAAGGGCTTGCATGGCTGCCAAAAAGCTCGTGAATGTGCGCGTCGACGGCTGGTAGAAAAATGCACACATCCGCTTGCCGCGCAAGGTTTCGGGCCAGAGTTGGTGCTTGTGTTTCAGCGTTTTAAGTTCCCGCGCTCGCCGAAAAAGTTGGTCGAGCCAATCACGTTCAAATTGCTGTGAACGTATAATGTGTCGAGGAGTTAAAGGTACCATTAGTTCTACCTCCAATGTTGTGAACTACGGCTATTTTAAAGGGTTAACCCTCAAAAAGCAAGTCCGCCGCGGATACGCGGCGGACTCATTATTTTATACTTGCTGCGCCATCTCCACCAACCGATTTGAGTAACCCCATTCATTATCATACCAAGCCAGAATTTTGACGAGGTTACCGCCGACGACGCGGGTAAACGCTGTATCAACAATTGCTGAATAACTAGTCCCAACAATATCAGAAGACACCAATTCCTCGTCTGCGCCCGTTACCGCCAAAATTCCTTGGTAACGTGCCTGCTTACTCGCAACAGTAAATGCTTTATTAAGTTGTTCAACAGTGACGTCCTTTTTTAAAATCGCGGTGATATCTGATAATGACCCGGCGGGTACGGGCACCCGAATGGAAATCCCGTCGAATTTTGATTTGAGTTGTGGAATAACTTCAGTCGTCGCCTTAGCCGCGCCAGTTGATGAAGGCACTAAATTGGCAGCCGCAGCCCGGCCCCGCCGAACATCTCCTGGATCAGGACTATCAACTAATTTTTGCGTAGCGGTATACGCATGAATCGTCGTCATCATCGCCTTTTCAACACCGAACTTTGATTCTAAAATTTGAATTACCGGTGAGATGCAATTAGTCGTACACGAAGCATTAGACACGATTTGCTCTTTGCCGAGCTTGTCATAAGTCGTATCAGTACCAAACACCAACGTTGGCGTTTCAACACCTTTAGCTGGAGCTGACAACACGACTTTCTTAGCGCCTGCTTTGAGATGCAACTTTAAATCTTCGTGCTTTTCGAAGACGCCGGTGCACTCAAGAACAACATCAACGTCCAAAGCTTTCCATGGCAACTTTGCTGGTTCTTTAATTGCATACACCGGATACTTCTTGCCATTAACAATCAAATTCTTGGCGTCGTAAGTAACTTTTTTTCCGTAGCGACCGTACACAGTGTCATAGCGAAGTAAATATGCAAGCGTGCGAGTATCAGTCAGATCATTAATCGCGACGATCTGAACATTTTTTTTCTCGAGCGCAATCTTAAACGCTGCTCGACCAATACGGCCAAACCCGTTAATCGCCACGCGACGAACTTTTTTATTGATCATAGGAGTTTGTGGTTTTGAAAATAATGCCATAATGGAATTATTATAACACGTGACAAAGAAAAAAGCCGCTACCACGATGAGTAGCGACTATGAATTCGATTCGGTTGCGATTAAGCGACGTCTTGCATGAGAAGCACTTCGCCCTTAGGCAGGTGTTCCTTGAGTTTCGGCAAGTGGTCTTCACTCCAAGCAGTCAAGAGCTGATCGCGCTTGAGCTTCAATTGCGAGATAACCCGGTTAATTTCAGGAACCGTATTGATTCCGTCCGGGTACTCACCCAAGACACCCGTAGCCGCAGCGAGCAATGCCCGCTTCTCGTCAAGCAAGGCGATGTGATCAAGTGCACTAATCGCCGCTTGAAGCTCAGCCGAGAGCTCCACGTCCTGGTCAATCACCTTGAATACCTGAAGTGCGGTCGTCACGCCGCTTTGTCGGTGTACCAGCGATAAAATTGGCGGCAAGTGATTGACACGATCGGTAAACAGCGCCGGCACCTTACCCGCACCGGCACCACACTGCAAAAGTTCCAAAACATTTTTGACGGTCATCCGACCCCTGACTGGAAACGTGCTCAGTAACTCCATGACTCTGATTTCCTCCTGCAGTTAAGTTGTTTTCCGTAACCAAAAAACCCGTATTCGCATTCAACCATAAACTTAGAAAAATGGCAAGTGCAAAACAAAAACAGGCTTGTGGGCCTGTTTTTGTGACTAATACCTATTTTACAGCTGATACCGTCGGTAATCAGTGATTGTCTGCTCGCCGAGTAAATCTTTAATCGACTGAGAATCATCTTTGATAAACGCCTGGTTCAGTAAACAAACTTCTTCGTAATACTTCGCCAACTTACCATCAACAATCTTATCCCAAATCGCTTCTGGCTTACCTTCTTGAGCCAACAAGGTTTTGTAGATTTCAGTTTCTTTCGCAACTTCTTCAGCAGGCACATCTTCCGGCGCCAAATATTTTGGGTTCATCGCTGAAACATGCATCGCGATGTCATTCGCCAATGATTCATCACCACCAGAAAGCGCGACTACTGCCGCCACTTTGCGCGTTGAGTGAACATAGCTACCAACAACCGCACCAGAAATAATATCAGCAGTAATTAGTTGGATATTCTCACCAACTTTAAGCACTACTTCATTTTTGATCCGGTTTTCAGCTTCAACTCGGAATTCAGCTGGATCCTGGCCGATTAACTGAGTGGCAAACTCTTCAGTAATCTTAATAAAGTCATCGGTCCGGGCTACGAAATCAGTTTCGCTGCCAAGCGCCACGACAGCAACAGCGCCGCCAGCCTTGGCAATCGCGATCACCCCTTCGGTCGTACCGCGATCAGCTTTTTTAGCCGCTTTAATCTCCCCTTTTTTGCGGAGGAATTCAATTGCCTTATCGATATCGCCACCAGCTTCTTCTAAAGCCGCGCGGCAATCACCGATTCCAGCACCGGTCCGGTCACGCAATTGCGTGATGAGCTTAATGTCAATTGGCATGGTACAAAGGATTATTAATTCGTAGGAGTTGGAGTTGCAATTTTGGTTTTACCTTCCTTAATCGCTTCGGCAATGGTCCGGGTGATGATTTCAATTGAATTGATCGCATCATCGTTCGCCGGAATTGGGTAGGTCAAAGAATCAGGGTTGATGTTGGCGTCAGCGAAACCAATGATTGGCACTTTGCGCTTGGTCGCTTCAGTTACAGCAGTCTTCTCACGCTTGACGTCGAGCACGAAGATCGCATCAGGAATTTTATCCATCCCTTCAAGACCACCGACAAGCTTTTTAAGTTTTTCAATTTCTTTGGCAAATTCAACTTGCTCTTTCTTGGTGTACTTCTTAAGTTCACCAGATTCTGTTTGCTCCTGCAAGTCTTTGTATTTGCGGATCAGTTTGCTGACGTTGGCGAAGTTGGTGAATAAACCACCGACCCAGCGCTCAACAATAAATGGCATGCCGCAGTCGCGGGCATATTTTTCGATAATTTCCTGGCCCTGCTTTTTGGTACCAACAAAGAGGACGGTACCGTTGCGAGCAGCGATTTCGGTGACAAACTGGCAGGCTTCTTCAAGCTTAATGACGGTTTGTTCGAGATCGAGGATGTATACACCACCACGCTCAGTAAAGATATACGGCTTCATTTTCGGGTGCCAGCGGCTCCGATGATGGCCGAAATGGACGCCTGCTTGGAGTAGGTCGGTAATTGCGGGAATTGACATAGTTTAGATAATTCCTTTTTAACCTCGACGTCGGTAGCCCAGCTAGGGGCAAGGAAGTAATCGACGTCTGAGAGATGAATAAAACGCCTAATTGGCGTACCCAGACTGTAACAAAAAATGGCTTTGGTGTCAAACTATTTACTAATTATCAAATATTGGCAATTACCAGCAAATAACTGTCTTGACACCGCTCTCCCCTCCTGGTATACTGGTTTTGATATTCACATATTTATGAAAAAAGACCTCCACCCAACTTACTACCCAGACGCCACGGTCACTTGTGCTTGTGGCAATAGTTTTACTGTCGGTTCGACTGTAGAGGCAATTTCAGTTGAAATTTGCTCCAGCTGCCACCCATTCTACACCGGCAAACAGAAACTGCTCGATACCGCCCGCCGGGTCGACAAGTTCCACAAGCGTGTTGAAGCCAAGGGCGTCACCGTTCGTGGCCAAGGCAAACAAGCCAAAAAGGCCAAGCAACAGACCATCAAAGCTGCTAAGAAAGCTGTTGACGAATCTGAGCCAAAGAAGCCAGCTAAGAAGCCAGTCAAAAAAGCGACTAAGAAAAGTTAGCGACCCTCAAAAAACGGTACCGCCGCTTGGTGGACCGTTTTTTTGTATCTCGAACTCATTCAAGCTATAATTCTCTTATCAAGCACTATGGAAGAAAAACTCGGACAACTCCAAACCCGCTTTGACGAACTGGAACGCCTGTTGCAGGATCCGGCCACTCAAGCCAACCATGAGGAACTCAAAAAAGCTTCTCAGGAATACGATGATCTCAAAGAGATCATCGCCGTTAAACGCGCGCTCGAAAAAAACGCGTCCGATTTAGCAGAAGTTCAACAAATGATTACGGAAAATGCTGATGATGCCGAATTGCTAGCCGTTTCAAAAGAAGAAGCGCAAACCCTAGAACAAAATCGCGAGGACCTTAATATCCAATTGAAATCATTGTTGGTGCCAAAAGATCCTAATGATAAAAAGAATGCGATTATTGAAATTCGCGCCGGTGCTGGTGGCGATGAAGCTTCCCTTTTTGCTAGTGAACTATTCCGCATGTACGCGCGCTTCTGTGAAGCTCACAAATGGAAAATTGCTTTAGTCGATTCAGCACCCACCGATTCGGGCGGTTTCAAAGAAGTCATCGCCGAAATTAAAGGTGCGGGCGCTTTTGGCTTAATGAGATTTGAAAGTGGTGTTCATCGCGTCCAGCGCGTACCAGCGACTGAAAAGAAAGGCCGCGTCCATACCTCAACCGTAACCGTGGCCGTCTTGCCGGAAGCGGAAGAAGTTGACCTCGTCATCAACCCAAGCGACCTGCGCATTGATACTTTTTGTGCTGGCGGTCATGGCGGTCAAAGTGTTAACACCACGAAATCGGCGGTGCGTATTACCCATATCCCAACTAATATTGTGGCAGCGTGCCAAGACGAACGTTCACAGCTCCAAAACAAAGAAAAAGCGATGATCGTTTTGCGAACCCGTATCTTAGCCAAGAAACTCGATGAAGAACAAGCGGCACTGGGCAGCGCCCGTAAAGCCCAGATTGGCTCAGGCGATCGCAGTGAAAAGATTCGAACCTATAACTTTCCACAAGACCGGATTACCGACCATCGGATCAATCAAAACTTCAACAATATTCCGAATATTCTTAACGGCCAACTAGAGCCCTTAGTCATGTCAGTGAAAGCCGCGGCTGAAGCTGAAGCTTTAGTGCAAGTGTAATCACATGTCAGTCACCCTGATCATCCCTGCTCACAACGAAGCTGATAATATCAGCTCGGTATTAGAAACAGCCACGAAATCTAAGTTTCTCGATGAGATTATTGTGGTGGCCGACGCCTGCTCAGACACTACAGCCGAGCTGGCACGATCATTTGGCGTTACCGTAATTGAAAAAGCTACCACGCGCGGCAAAGGTGATGCCATGATTCATGGCGTCCAACAAGCCAGCGGCGATATTCTAATGTTCGCAGACGCCGATCTTAAAGGTTTTACCACTCGTCACATTCAACAAGTTTTAGAACCAGTTATTAAAGGCAAGGTCACCATGTCTGTTGGCCTGCGTGATCGGGCCTTAGGTCTCGGGGCGTTAATTCCTAAAGTGGCACCAACATTCGCAATCGGTGGCGAACGGGCAATGACCCGAAAGTTTTTTGATTCGCTGCCAAAAGATCAGAATTTATTGGATTTCGGCATCGAAACGGTGATGAATTATTACGCCAAGATGAATCGATTGCGCGTCGCCTATCCAGTCCTTAAGAATCTCAAGCATACGATCAAAGAAAAGAAATGGGGGTGGCAGGATGGAGTTAAACAGCGCATGAAGCTTAATCGCCAGGTATTGCGAGCCCGGAAGATGATGAAGCAACGAGCAAAATCAGTATGACCATCGCCGACGCGCTACAGCAAGCAACGCTCAAATTGAAACAAAATAATATCCTCAGCGCCCATTTGGATGCTGAGGTTTTATTGATGCACGTCTTAAAAAAAGACAAGGCATTTTTATATGCACATAACGAGAAAAGATTAACGCCGACCCAACATAAAAAACTCCAACTATTCATTCGTCAACGAGCTCGCCAGATGCCGATCGCCTATATCATTGGTCACAAAGAATTTTATGGGTTTGATTTCCAAGTTACCCCAGCAGTCTTAATCCCCCGTCCGGACACTGAATTATTAATTGAAAAATTTTTAGAATTGTTTCCAAACAAAAAACAAACATTTACACTTGCCGACATTGGTACCGGCTCTGGTTGCATTGCGATTACACTCAAGAAATTATTTCCAAAAGCGACCGTGTTTGGCACTGATATTTCAGCAGCTTCTTTAAAGGTAGCGCGAACGAATTCCAAAAAACTCAGTGTCACGATTAATTGGCTTAAGGGTAATTTATTGCAGCCGATAGTCAATAAAAAGATTGATTTACTTGTTGCAAATTTGCCGTACGTGCCGCTCACTGATTTTAAAAAGTTACCGAAACTACACCCTTTGCGCCATGAACCTAAGTCGGCTTTATGGAGCGGCGATGATGGGCTTGATTTATATGCGAAGTTTTTTGAGCAGCTTGCAAAATTAAAATACCAACCGTCGTTTGTGTTGTTTGAATTTGATCCGCGGCAATATCGGACGATTCAAAAGTTACTAAAACAAAAACTGCCGGGGCACCGACAGCAAGGGTTTAAAGATTTGGCTGGGATGTGGAGGGTTATTCTTTTGGAAAACGAGTAACTTGGTATTCATGTGCCACTTTTTTAGAAAAAGTAGCGCAAAAATCGCGAGTCGTTATGCTGAAGCGCTGCTCCAGTGGCGAAAACCCTAAGAAGATTCAAAACTCGCAGTGGGACCCAGCTGCTCAAACAGTTGAATTCTTCTAAGGGTTTTCACCACTTCCGCTGGTTCGCGCTTCATCATAAAAGTCTCGCAGCCAACGCCTATATTATTGGCATTAGAATGTTATAACTGACTCGTCAGGTACGATCTCGATCCAAATCTTTCCTGGTTTCAGGCTGACATCGCCGCCGAATTGGTCTTTGAACTGCGTCCGATCGGGGGCGCTGTTTTTGTGCCAGGTAATTGCTTGCCGTTGGCCGTTGCGGATGAGGTAGCCTTTGCCGCTACCAATAAGATCAATATCGCGACGACCGACCGCATCAAGGATTTCAGTCGGGGCGATTTGAATAATAATAGTGTCAGCAGTAATCACACCGGATTCATCCTGATGCTCTTCGTTGCCCTGGAAACGAATATAGCGCGTTGAAGTCGCATCATACTGCCACGTTACTCGATGAGTGTCGTATGAGGAATAATTGAGTGAGACCGTTGGTGTTGAAGTGCCAAATGATTGGTCGCCAAATTTCCAACTACTAACAGTGCTCGTAGCTAATTCTTTAGCAATCGCTGCAGCGCGCAATTTTTCTCCGGACGTTAACAAATCATGAGGCGCATAGCGCACTGAATCACGCCAGAAATACTTACCGTTAGAATACTCATTGAGATCAGTGACGTGCGAATCATTTTTTAAACGCGCCAACGCTTCAGGACTACCACCAGAATGTCCATACAACGCTCCGTATTCTGAAGCTAAATCAATGTAATACGGCCGAGCTGAACGTACCGGACCAACTCGCTCTGGGATAGTCGATACCGGGTAAATTGCTAAGAATCTCGTGATGCCACCCTCAGCCAAGGCCTCATAAACAATTGAAGCCGCTGCCAATCCAGCTTGCGGTCGAGCATCAACGTGATTTTCGATCATGAGACCGACGATTGGTTCTTGGACCAACTCTGGCGCTACCAACTCACCGTTAAGCGCTCGTGGCTGCCGGTTGTCAGCTGGTTGATCCTGTCTATTGGTTTCCCATGGCGCCTCCACCCGACTATTAAACGTCCAAACGAAAAAGCCGACAGCGATAATCGCTGCGGCTATAATCGCCAGTAGGATACGAATCCGTACTGATGGAAGCTTCATGAATTTATTCTTTGCCGGTACTATTTTTGCCTTCAGCCTGAGCTTCAGTATTTTCACCAGCGGCACCGCCCTCAGCTGCAACAGTAGCTGCTTCGCCTTCAGGTGTTGGAGTAGGTTCTTCAACTTCTTCTTGAATGCGGGCGACCATCGCAACGACGTCTTCTGGTTCGTGGCCCATGATTTCAACTGATGCTGGAACTTTAAGGTCAGCGATCGTAATTACCTTGTCGTAATCATCCAAGCTAGAAACGTCGACTTCGATACTATGGATAAGTTCGGTTGGTAAACAGCGAATCTCAACTTCGGTCATATTCTGAACGAGTGAGCCACCTTCGGCTTTAACGATTGGAGCTTCACCGATAAAGTGGAATTCAACTGGTACGGTGATCTTCTCTTTCATGTTTACCTGCTGGAGATCAACGTGGTCGATTGTTGATTTGACGGGATCATAGGTAACGCCAGCAACCAGAACTTTGTGGTTAGCGCCGCCATCGACTGCGAGGTCGATAATAGTACTCTCACCAGCTGTAGCGTAGAGCTTTTCAAATTCGCTGTAGTTCAACTGAATATTGGCGTTTTCGATGCCATGACCATACAGAACGGCAGGGATCTGTCGTTCGGCTCGTAATTTGTAGACTTGTTTGCCAGTCACGGTCCGGGTGACGGCTCCTAATTTGATATCCATAGATACTGTTCAAAGTTAAATTATGCTCCCGCTACTGTAGCACGGAGCGTGTCTGATGTCAATGTTGCTCCGGACCCCGGCCAGAACTGATCCAGGCATCAATAGCGCCTGATTGGATTGATTCGTGAATGTCGAGGACATCATCCCCACTAATCGCCTGCTCAAAACGCGTGACTTCGTAGCTATCGAGGTCCGTAATAACCCCAATCGAGCTCACACCCATCTGATTGGCCATTACTAAGGCCAAAATAGCCGCGTGACACTGCCGGCACTTGATATAGAGTAAATGGGCAGTTTCGGTCTCGTTAATCACCTTAGCCTCAATTGGGTTGTACTGATGGTGACAAACAGGGCAATTTGAGATAAATTTGAGCCCTTCCTCAAATGAACGGTGACTATGTTGTGGCGGAATGATGTTATCCATGCGTATAGTATACAAAAAATAGGGGTCGGAAGTCAAAAAACGCCGTCTACTTTGGATAGTAGACGGCGCGAGACTATTTCTTAATCAACCGCATTG
This sequence comes from Candidatus Buchananbacteria bacterium, assembly GCA_017992755.1. GTDB lineage: Bacteria > Patescibacteriota > Patescibacteriia > 2-01-FULL-39-33 > 2-01-FULL-39-33 > JAGONZ01. Next base: position 33,750 of record JAGONZ010000004.1, read on the forward strand.
CGGAATGTATGTCGTAACCCCAGTCGAGTCCACCAAGACTCTGTCGAAACGCTAGCATCAAAAGAAATTTGACCCGTTCGATTCGAAATTTTGAAGTGCCCTTCAACGAACGTTTTTTTCAAGTGCGTCACATTACCCCGAAAAAAGAATTCTCCAGTCGAGGCGTTAATGACATCGATAGCTGATAGATTGACCTGGACTTCGTCGCTATTAATTCCACGGTCAGCGGAATATAC
>JAGONZ010000035.1 GCA_017992755.1 Candidatus Buchananbacteria bacterium
AATCAATACTCACACTATAATATATATATATATATATTAGATATTGTCAATGACCTTAGGTGTTTTGACTTGAATCTCCTCCAAATTAAGAATATACTGAATTATCAGTCTATATATAGTGAATCATGCAGGAAATCATTTCTATTCGTGGGGCTCGGGTGCATAACCTTAAGAATGTTGACCTCGAGTTGCCCCATTACAAATTAATCGTTTTTACTGGCGTCTCAGGCAGCGGCAAATCGTCGCTGGCTTTTGATACCATTTTTGCTGAAGGGCAGCGCCGGTATATCGAGTCATTATCACCCTACGCTCGGCAATTTTTAGGTCAAATGAAACCAGCTGATGTCGATGAAATTATCGGGTTAGCTCCGTCGATTTCTATCGATCAAAAAGCCCTCAGTCATAATCCACGGTCAACCGTTGGAACTTTAACTGAGATCTATGATTATTTGCGCGTCTTGTATGCGCGTTTGGGCGAAGTCTTTTGCCCGCAGTGCGGCACGAAGATTCAAAAACTGTCGCTCGATGAAATGGTTGATATCATCCGCAGTCGCGGCGAAGAACATGGAGTTGAATACGTCACGATTATGGCGCCCGTTGTCCGTGATCGTAAAGGCGAATATTATCAGTTGCTTTATGATTATTTAAATCTTGGCTATGGCGAAGCGCGCATTGATGGCAAATTGCATTCGCTTCACGATAAAGTTAATTTAACCCGCTACGGCAAGCACTCGATCGATATTGTGATTGATAAAGTAATGTTGAGCGATGAAACTCGTTTGGCTGAAGCCGTCGAAAACTCTTTGGCGTATACCGAAGGCTTGGTAACGATTTTATTTGGTGATGTTAAAAAAGATCAGCCGGAAACGTTATTGTCCTCCAAATGGACCTGCCCAGTCGATAATTTTTCCTTTCCTGAAGTTGAACCGCGTTTATTTAGCTTTAATAGTCCGCATGGCGCCTGTCCTCGCTGTTATGGATTGGGTAAAGTTGGTATTGATCGGGATAGAGTTTGTCCGGAGTGCAATGGTAAACGATTGCGACCCGAATCATTATCGGTGCGGGTTAATGGCTGCAATCTGGCTGAAGTAAGCTGGATGTCGATTGATAAAGCTGATGCATTTTTCAAAGCGTATCGTAAAAAGCTAACTAAGCGTGAATTTCAAATTGCCGAAGCCGTAATTGACGAAATCGATCATCGGTTAAATTTCTTGTTGCAAGTCGGGTTGAATTACTTGATGTTGAGTCGTGAAGCTGAAACCTTGTCCGGAGGCGAAGCCCAGCGAATTCGTCTCGCATCCCAAATTGGTTCTCACTTATCACACACCTTATATGTCTTAGATGAACCAACGATTGGCTTGCACGAACGGGATACTGATCGTCTGGTTGAGACTTTGAAATCTTTGCGCGATCAAAACAATACGGTCATTGTCGTTGAGCACGATGAGCGAACGATTTTAGAATCAGATTATCTGGTTGATTTAGGCCCACTCGCTGGTAGCCTGGGCGGGGAAGTTGTTGCCATTGGTGAAACGATGAAGTTATTGGAAGAAAAGACAACTCATCCAAAGTCTTTGACGCTCCAGTATTTACGGGGTCAAACGGAGATCGGCTTGCCGTCGAAACGCCGTGAAAGCACGACCGAAACCCTTAAAGTGATTGGTGCGCGCGCAAATAATTTGAAAAATTTACAAGTCGAAATTCCGCTCCGAAAACTAGTTGGGATTACAGGTGTTTCCGGTAGCGGTAAATCAACCTTGTTGTATGATGTGGTGTATGAGAATTTGGTGAAGATTAAACATCACGATAAAGCTGAGTTGACCGATGTCACCAAGATCATTGGTAGTGAGTATATAAACAAAATGATCGTTGTCAATCAATCACCAATCGGCCGAACGCCGCGCTCGAATCCAGCTACCTATACTGGAATCTTCACGCCAATTCGGGAATTTTTTGCTCAGCTTGATGAATCCCGCGCTCGCGGCTACACCGCATCGCGCTTCTCATTTAATCGTCCCGGTGGCCGCTGCGAATCATGCGAGGGTGCAGGCTTTACGTTGATCGAAATGCATTTCTTGCCTGCTGTGTATGTTGAGTGTGAAGTCTGTCATGGCAAACGATTCAATCGCGAAACGATGCAGGTGGAGTATAAAGATAAAAACATCAGCGAAATCTTAGCGCTGACGATTGATGAAGCGATCCCGGTATTTGATGGCATTTACCAAATCACTGACAAGCTCAAAGTGTTGCAGGAAGTTGGGTTAGGATATTTGCAATTAGGCCAAAGCGCCACGACATTGAGCGGCGGTGAAGCTCAGCGCATTAAACTCGCTAAAGAATTGACTCATGTTCTCGGCAAACGAACACTCTACCTGTTGGACGAACCAACTGTAGGGTTGCATTACCGCGATATCGAACTGTTGTTGCACGTCTTAAATAAATTAGTGGAACGCGGCAATACGGTCCTAGTTATTGAACACAATTTGCACTTAATTAAGTCCATGGATTATTTGATTGATCTTGGGCCTGATGGCGGTGATGGTGGTGGTAAAGTTGTAGCCAAGGGTACGCCGGAAGAAGTAGCGAATACCGAGAAGAGTATTACGGGGCAATATTTGAAACAATACCTTAAATAAGTTCCTCCCCTGAGGTAGGGGAGATAGTTCCATGTAGGGGCGGTTCGCGAACCGCCCACATTTATAATGTTAGATCTGGAGATTCCCTGATAAATAAGGATAAAGTCTAATAATAAAAAGAGGAACAGATCAGGTCTGTTCCAGGAAGATTGGTCGGGAGCCGCACCAGTTGTGTGTTATTCGTTTGCAGAATTCGCAGAATTCGTTGGCACGACACCCGATAATAGTGGTGAAAGAGAAATATATGCGATGCGGCAGCTACTAGTTTGCTGTTTGAGGGAGCGAGTGTTCGCTGCCGCATCGCTGAGGACCTAAGTTGAAAGTACTACTATTGGTAGTATAGACAATACCCGATAAAATAGCAAGGGCATCTAATTTCTGCCCTAGGAAGGTTCTCGCTCCGCGCTCCGTCGACATAGCTTTTGGCGGCGTACGAATGAAGCTATGCGAAGGCGCAGCCGGGATGATAATAATTGGACAAGTCTAATTATAAATAAAAAAAGAACTGGCCGAGGCGCAGTTCAGGGGTGATGAGAAAATGGGACGGGAGCCGCACCAGTTGTGTGTTATTCGTTGGCACGACACCCGATAATAGTGGTGAAAGAGCAAAATATGCGATGCGGCAGCGGTTGAGTGGAGGGGAGGGAGGGAGCTAGAGAGTGCTGCCGCATCGCGAAAGGCCCAATTAAGGTACTACTATTGGTACTATAAACAAAACGGGATAAAATAGCAAGGGCGGCTTATAATAACAATAAAAAAAGCCTTGTACGTATTCCTGCTCGGGAATTAGTACAAGGCATTGGTTGTCGGGCCAGAACGATGACCATAATTGCCATCTGTCCTGTTGTATGAGACGAGGATTGTCCGGCTGGCTTGGCGGTGGGATATTATCGCGCCGATGCCAGTCTACGGACTGATCACGAATTGCTTCCGGCCGGACAGCAGTTAGTCGTGACCCGCAGGATCCTCATGGCAGGGTTGCCATATTTTCTCATTCCCTCAGGTCTCCTTAGGCATTAGCAAACTCCTTAATTTGGCCGCTTGGAGCGCGTTTGGCCTGGTCCCGGTGTGTCGGCTCACATTATTTCAGGCCTAATAGGCGATAATGTAAGCCAGAAAACTAGTCCGGGATATGGCTTTGGCGTAATTGACTCACAATGAAGTAAGCCAACAAAACAGTATAGCATATGGACTTAAAACTGTCAAGTGGTATTATAAAATTATGGAATTAAAGGCGTATTTAAAGGAATTGCCGGTTAAGCCCGGTATTTACATGTTTATTGATAAAACTGGCGATATTTTGTATATCGGCCGGGCGACTTTTTTGCGCAAACGGGTGGCAAATTATTTCCGCAAAGATATCGATCGCCGGATTCAAGAGATGGTATCGCAAGCCGTTGAGATTCGTCACCATCAAACGGACAGCGTGCTTGAAGCGATCATTCTTGAAGCTAATCTGATCAAGCAACACCAGCCGAAATATAACATTAAGGATAAAGACCAGCGGTCGTTTATTTATATTGTAATTCCAAAAAAGGTTGATTTTCCACGACCAATTATTGTTCGTGAGCGCGAATTGATGCGGTATCCCCAAGACTCCGCTGATGTTTTTGGACCGTATCAAAGTTATTATGTCATCCGCCAGTTATTAAAAGCGGTGCGCAAAATATTTCCATTTAGTACCTGCACGCCAAATTCAGGTAAGCCGTGTTTTAATTATCAAATTGGTGAATGCCCGGGTATTTGCATTGGAGCCGTTTCCAAAAAAGAGTATCAGGACAATATCAAGAACATGATCTTGTTGTTGTCAGGTGAAAAAAGAAGATTAATTACCAAGCTCAAAAAGACGAATCCTGATTTAATCTGGGCGCTGAATCACGTGCATGACGTGGCATTGTTATCGCGAGATGACTTGTCAGCTTCATATGATGCGCATCGGATTGAGGGGTATGATATTTCTCATCTAACGGGCCAGGAAACTGTTGGAGCAATGGTGGTGTTTACCGGCGGCGAGGCTGATAATAATGAATATCGGCTGTTTAATATTAAATCGGTGGGTAATAACGACTTGCATGCTTTGGCCGAAATGCTGACGCGGCGGTTTAATCATCCAGAATGGGCGCGCCCCGATTTAATATTAATTGATGGTGGCCGACCGCAAATTGATTACGTGATTAAGGCGTTACGCGAACTGAATATTGAAATTCCGATTGTCGGCCTGTCGAAATTTGCAGGGGATATGCTCGTGTTTCCAGCCGGCACAAAAAAAGAATTGCGAGAATTAGCTGAGGGCTTGAAGCGCACCTTGCAACAAGTGCGTGACGAAGCCCACCGATTTGGGCGTTTGGCAAGCCGGCGACAGAGAAGCAAACGGGTTCCGTCTAATACTACAGCAACACGAACACGGCGCTTGTTTTCAAGGCCGACACGTTTGCGCTAAATAATTAATAAAGAGGAAAGCGTAATGCATTGTAGGGGCGAGGTTCACCCGCCCACCTAATGTCAATATGCAAGTCTATTAATAAAGTAATTCTATGCGTTTTCTAGTAATAGTAATGTTAGCAGCCATAATTGGCCTGAGCACAGCGCCGCAGGCAAGTTATGCGCGTTCCGAAAACTCAGGCTCAGGTAATTCTGAGCAACGTGATGGCCAAGGCTTCTTTGGGCGTTTTTTAAATCCTCGTGATGATTCTCGTAATGATGACGATAATTCTAATGCAGATGTAAATGTAAATGTAAATTCAGACCAAGTCAATCGGAAGGATGATAACACCTGTGCTGCTGTCGAAGCGCGGATCGATGCTCGAATCAAAAACTATGATCAGAGTCATGACCGTCAGCTCCAAGCCTATCTTAATGTTCGTGAACGCATTAATCGCATCATTCTTCGTTTAGATGCGCTTGACGTGAATACGACCGAGCTCCGTGTTGATCTTAAAACCTTAGATTCGAAGATTGCCAAGCTCCGCACCGACTATGGGGCTTATATCGTCGCCTTGCGCGAAGTTCGCGTGTATTCATGTGTAACTGCCAATACTGACTTTACGGGTGAACTGAAGGAAGCTCGTCAAATCTTAACCACCGTTCAGACTGACATTAAGGATATTCGTGATTATTACCATAACACGATCAAGCCTGATATTCGTGAGGTAAAAATCGAAGGCCGCACTGAGCTCAATACCGACGTTAAAATTTAGCGCTAATTATTTATGAATAAGATCAAAGTATTATCGCTGGCGACAATCGTTGCTAGCGTTGGCCTATTGGCTGGCTGCACCTATAATCTGAATGGCACTAGTAATACAGATATAAACAGTAATGGCACGCTTGATACTAATAACAACAGTACGACAACCGATAATCAATCGGGAGATGATGCTACTGTTGGTGGTGGAGTGAATGTTAATTCAGAAATCGACGCCATGGATCGCGAGCTGGAAAATAGCAACGGTGATTTTGATGACGATTTTAATGTGAACAATTAGTTCGGATTTAAAAACCACGCCTAGTATCCGGCGTGGTTTTTGGTTACTATAAACAGATGCTCAATATCTTCGCTATCTATAAACCCAAGGGTCCAAGCTCATTTCGGATGATTTCTTTGCTGCGCAAACAAACAGGCGTCAAAAAGATTGGTCACGCTGGAACCTTGGATCCACTCGCCAGTGGCGTGTTAGTAGTGGGCGTTGGGCGCGAAGCCACTCGAGAGCTTCACAAGATTGTGGCAAAAGATAAAGAATATTTAGTGACCGTAAAATTAGGAATGACGAGTACGACCGACGATGAAGCGGGGACTAAAACGATTATTGCTGTGGATCAAGAACCGGAGCTAGCTGCGATCAAAAAAATAATTCCCAAGTATATCGGCGTAATTGAACAAGTGCCGCCGCAGTTCAGCGCAATCAAAATTTCCGGACAGCGCGCCTATGATGTGGCGCGTAAAGGTGAAACTGTGGAATTTAGAAAACGTGAGGTACGAATTGATGCGATTGAAATTATTGATTACGAGTGGCCGCTATTAAAATTAAAAGTCAAAACGGGTCCCGGTGCTTATATTCGGTCACTCGCCCGTGACATTGGTGAGGATTTAAAATGTGGCGGTTACGTCACAGAATTAGAGCGAACTCGAGTGGGGGAGTTTGGACTTGCTGAGTGCGTGGAGATTGACAAAATTGAAAGAATAGGGTAGAGTCGAATTGTTAACCGCACCTAACACAACCGGAGGTCACAACATGCGTGATGAAGATATGGTGGTAGAAACCGAGATTACGGGCCCACGGCTGATAAAATTGTTTCTTGCAACGTTAGCTCAGAACATGCTCTGTCGGGGGCTGTTCATGGCGTATATCGATGTGCAACTTTTTATTGAGGAGATGCACAAGCTCGAGCAGGCGGGCACATTCAATCCGTGGTTTGATGAATTCTTCTTCGAGGAAGAACGGGGAAAGGTTTTTTGCCGGAACATCGAAAAAGTTCTTGACTCATGTCTAGTTCGGACAAATGATCCACGAATGCGCGGGTTTCCCTTACTAGAGTACGGACAACCGCTCAATCTGTGTCATTGGTGTCGCAAGATGACCGAAGAGCAATTTCAAGCTTTTTGTGACACAGTCGAGGCGCTCGACGTTATCATCGTCAGTCAAGTGAAAGTTGAGCAAGAACGTCGCGAGAGATTTGCCGCGTTAATTGCACCGAAAGAATAGATATTACCAAATAGAAGCGTATATGGCTGCCCGCATTGTGGGCAGCTTTTTTATTGGCTAATCTCTTTACAATCCCGCTTTTCATGATATACTGAAGGCGTTATGGAATCACCAAAACCCTACTGGAGCGAGGCAATTATCGCTGGTACGCGAGTTACGACCTGGTTGGTCGGACCACTGATCATTAGTTATCTGGCTGGTAACTGGTTCGAGCGACGGTTTGAAACAGGTGTGGACTTATTACTAGCTTCACTTGGATTAGGCTTCTTGATAACCATCATTGGTCTAGTATTCGAAACACTCAACTACAGCAAATCGAAATTATAAGTATGGCAGCTGAAACAGTAATGACCGAGACAATTTCCCATGAGCCGACGATTTTCGCCGAGCCCATTTTT
>JAGONZ010000036.1 GCA_017992755.1 Candidatus Buchananbacteria bacterium
TATAATTCCATGGTTGACGCAAACCACGTTGGCGTTTTTCCAATCGACGAATATCTGCAAAAGCAAACTTCGTTTTGTGGTATAAAGCGTCAAAGAGCGTAAATAACTCCGCTTTACTCATCCCCTCTTCCGTTTGAATTTTATAACTATAAAAATCTTCGAAACCTAATCCTTGTGCATATTGATTAAGTAGGCCGACATATTGAATATATTCAGCCAAACTTTCAGAGGCCAAATCTTCGAGGGCTTCAAAACACGCTTTGCGAATCGATTCATCAGCTTCAGTACGAACCATCCCGCGCATTTTCAACCTTGACGTTGAAACAAACTTTTTAGTTTTAGGATCAATATATCCTTCGCGACGTCCGGTTTGTTGCTGGTGCATTACTGTTTCCAGCTCATTGATTTTGGTTTTGAGCGGTTGGAGTTCCGACGGTATTTGATGAAGATCAAAAAACTTCAGCCAAGTTTGGAGCCGTTTTTTCTCCTTGCCTTTAGCTATAGCAATAGCTTGAGCAACATCATCACGAAGCTGCCGATTTGATTGAAAGCGATCACGAGCTGTAAGTGCCGCGTCTTTTTCGACATCAACACTGTGATCACCCATATATGATCGCCAAAAAAACTCTTCGTAGCGTCGGTGCGTGCGCAGATGCTGGCGATTGAGTTTATTGAGCAAGGTTTGGGTGGACGTTGATTTCATAAATACGTATACTTGATAGTAGCGTTTAATTTATCAAAATTCAACCATGAAAAGATCTCGGCTGATTGGTGTTGGTCTCGGAATTACTGTTTTACTGGCAATTATTGGTATTGATTACTTGCAAAACCAAACCTCCTACGAACAGCCTGCAACCAACACTCAAGCAACACCAACAAATGCTCCCGCCGCCACAATCTCAATGGACACGGTCAAGCAACACAATACCGCTACAGATTGCTACGTCGCAATCAAGGGCAATGTACATGATTTGACCAGTTGGATTAAACAGCACCCAGGCGGCGACAAAGCCATTTTTGGCCTGTGCGGCACTGACGGCACGCAAGCGTTTATGTCACAGCACGGCCGCAATCAGCAGGCACAAACCGCCCTCAATTCATTCATTATCGGCAAACTTCAATAATATGACGCTCCAACAACGACTTGACTCTTTAAATTGTTGCGCCCCGTTCATCCTCCGCTCCGGTCTCGGGTTTGTCTTTATGTGGTTTGGTTGGAGCGGCCTAGTGCATCCTGAATTATGGACCGGGTTAGTCCCAGCTTGGATGGATGCGATTATTAGCGCCGAAATCTTGGTGCGCCTGCACGGAATATTTGAATTAGTTGGCGGCCTCTTACTATTTGCTGGCATCTATACCCGTCTCGTTGCTGCTTTACTTGGATTAAGTCTTTTGCAAACAATTTTCTTGTTGGGATATAACGCAATTACAGTTCGTGATATCGGTTTATTCTTCTCGTTAGTAACACTCGCTACGTGGCGCTCAGACTCGAAATAAACTTGAGTAAAAAAAACCCATTCCTATTTACCGATTAAAAAACTCATACGTCAACTGCGAGATGTCCTTAAGAACTTTTTCTAATGATTCGAAGTTGGTGCCAGTAGTCATGATACAAATGAGATGAGTCTTTTTTTCTCCATACACAATACCGCAATCGTGTAATCCAACTTCTTTCTTGTCATTACTAATGAGTGTGCGCTCGCCAAACTTATGAGCGACAACCGTGCCTCCTGGAACACCGGCCACAATTCCCTTGGTAAACTCTGTCCGACTCAGTAAAGATAATGATTGCTCTGACCAAACGCGTGGCAAATAGGTTGAACCATACAGAATCCGGAAAAGCGAAGCGTATTGTTTGGGTGAAACCGCTTCAGGAGCCGTAGAAGTCGGCAATTGAAACCCTAAATCAGTATAAATGCGATACAGTTCGTTTTTATCAACATGATCAAATAAGGACTTAGTGGAATCATTTCCCGATTTCACGATCATGTCTTTGATTAAGGCGTCGGCCGTATATGTCTGACCGTCAACCAAATCGTGCTGAGATTGGTAGTGCTCGAGCTGGTCAGCATTACCGCTATACGATAATTTATCGGTAAGCATTTCTGGTCGAGATTCAGCAAACTTCAAATACGCAATCATCAACGTCACTTTCATCAAGCTAGCCGGGTCATACTGCTCATTTTCGTTAACTCCCGTCCAGTGCCCACTATCAATATTTCGAATATACACCGAAACTTTTGATGCTTGGCGATTGGAAATCAGCTCATTGATTTTTGTCTGCAATTGCTTTTCTAAAGGCAGAAGATCAGCAAAATCAGCTTTATCACCGATTTCATACATGAGGAGCGGCTTAATAAACTTGTATTGTTGTGCCTGCTCGCGTATCGGCCCAGTGAACGTTACATCTAATGGTTCGGTCGGTTTTGATTGCCGCCAGATCAGCACACTAACAATAACTATAATTATTACTGTTACTAAAAGACTGACAACCCCATATAGGAGCGCCAATCGCGATCGGAGTAAGTGCTTGAATTGCATATGTATAGAGTACGCCTAAAATAATACTCATACAAGGCGAGACAAAATAAAAAGCCCCGCTAACGAAAGCGGGACTATAACGTTCGAACTTATGCTGGTAACGGTGGCCAGGCTTTTGGCGACAGGTACATATGACTACCGCTAATGCCAGCAATGCGTTGCAGATAGGCCGGGGTTGGCAAATCCTTAACTGATGTAGCTATCCACCGCTCAGGTTGCAGCGACAGTAACATCATTGCTTCATCGCCTAATTCCGGCAACCCTGAAAATGAGATAATGTATTCTCCGCAACGAATAGCGCCTCCATAGTGCCGCAACGCTACGTTTCGACTCTGCCAACTACTGCAGTGATCGGGATTCCTGGCTAAGCGTTGAGCTTTTTCCTGGCAAAATCCAAAGGAATTAATGCGCTTCTCTTCTGGTTGCTCGCCGACTTGTTGAATCAGAATCGGCGTCTCTGGCTGCCAGACGCCGAGCAGACAGAAGAAGCCGCCAAATCGCCGATCGTAATCCGGCAACGATTGGTTGAACTCCTCAAATAATTTCGGCAGCAGATAGAAGTAGTGCTCCTGGATAGCTTCTTTATCTTTCCTATTCAAAGGACGATCCTCCGTGTTGATGTAGTAAGCCCAGAAAATTTAGCAGCAATAAGCACTCTTGTCAATAATAAACACCGCCCATTTTGGGCGGTGTTTATATTTGTTCGGGGACAGGGACTCGAACCCCGATTAACTGGACCAGAACCAGTCGTCCTACCGTTAGACGATCCCCGAGTAAATTAACTGTTACAGCATAGCAAAAACTTGCGACTTTTTCAAGTTTTAGAAAAGGCCAATCACATCCTGCACGACATCCGCGCTTGCTGCTGGCTTGATATCCTCAAGGGTGATCTGGGACTGAACTGGCGCTTCATTGAGGCTTTCGACGACTACGCCTTTAAGTCCGACCGATGCGCCGGTGACCTTGAAAATTACTTCCTTGATTACTTGTGTGGCTGAAGCTTGTTCTAAGCGTTCTTTATAGAAACTATTTTTGACGCCCACGATTAAGATATTGCCGTCACAGCGCTTAGGTTCACTAATCTTCAACATCGATGCGAGCGTGTAATTCCGTTCGAGTAAAGCATCAACGATCGTTGACCACTTCGAAGTAATAATTTTTATATCAACTGCCTCGCCGCCTGCCTGCGCAGGCAGGTCTGCTTGTACTGACTCGTCTGTCACAACATCAGTATCTTCAAGCACTGGCGCTACTGATTCAGTTGTTGTCACTATTGATTCAACTATGGTCACTGGCTCAACAGTTGGTGCCGGTTTTAATTGTTCTTTAATATGAGCGACCATCTGATCAACTTTGGCACCCACTTTCTCACCTTGATCTTTGATTGGCTTGAGTGTTGAAGCAATTCGTTGGCCAGCGCTAGGATGTTGCGGTACGCTTGGACTATCAAATCGGGGTTCAGGAGCTTGCGTCGCTTTGACGATGGCAATTTCGAGTGGCAATTGCGTAATGGCGGCGGTTTTCAACTGCTCGCGAGCGGCGGCTGTTAATTCTAGAAGAGTAATAATTTCCGAAGTTGTATAGCGTGTACTCAAGCGCTCGAGTTGTTGAATTTCATCATCAACTAATGCCACGCCATAACTAGCAAGTTTAATATCTGTTTTAGCGAGCAATAATCGACGCAATAATTCTAATAAGTCATCTGTAAATGACGGCACCGAAACGCCTTCATCGATTAAATTATTAATCAGTTCAATGCCGGCAGCGGGATTGCGATCAGCGATAAATTCAATCAATTCAATCGCGCGACCAAAATCGGAGCGCGGTAACACAATTTGAGCATTTTCGACAGTGATCTCGTCACCAAGCGCTAAAATCTTGGTTAATAACGATTCAGCATCACGAACACAGCCACCAGCAATCCGGACGACTTGTTCAATTACTGGTCGTACCACTGATTTCTTTTCAGCGGCGACTAATGTTTCCAGACGCTCAATCATCAGCGGTGCTGGAATCTTTTTGAGATCAAACCGTTGGCAGCGAGAAATAATAGTCGCGGGCAGTTTGTGAATCTCGGTGGTACACAACACAAAAACGACATACGCCGGCGGTTCTTCAAGGGTTTTGAGCAACGCATTAAAAGCGGCCGTCGACAACATGTGGACTTCGTCGATGATAAAAACCTTAAACTTGCGGCGGACGGGATTAAACCGCGCATTATCAATAATATTTTCGCGAACATTATCGACGCCCGTGTGCGACGCCGCATCGATTTCCATGACATCTAAACTGCGGTTATCGTCGATTTCGCGGCAACTGTCGCAGTCGTTACACGGTTCGCTCTCCCCCGCCCCGCGTTTTTCGCAATTAATGGCTTTGGAAAAAATACGTGCCAAGGTGGTTTTACCAAGGCCGCGAGGACCAGTTAACAGATACGCATGCGCCACTTCACCGCGCTCTAGCTGATGCTGGAGCGTGATTTTGACGTGGTTCTGACCGACAACATCAGCGAACTTTTGGGGTCGGTATTTGCGGTAGAGGGCTGGCATAGGTACATCTAGTATAGGTCATCTGAGCTAATGATTCAAACCACTCGTATTTACTGTTTTATGATCAATACTTGACAAAATAACACTTATAGTGTATAATTGTACCATCGTTAAAGCTTCGGTTTTAGCGGGTCGCCCAGGAATCTTTCTCTGATTCCTATTACAAGTGTCGAATGGTTCGGCCAACGTAATCCGGTTATCGGGAGCGGGAAATCTCTGAAAGGAGATAAAAATGAGAGAGTATATCGTGAATCTGACCGACAACCTCATCAGAAAAAACAATTACGCGATGAGTTTTGATCTGATGGCAGGGCGGCTCAGTGGCACTATTGAAAAAAACGAAAAGGTGTTCATACTGTTTGTCACGGTCGATCTTTTGACCAAGGACATCAGAACAATGAACCCAGAAACCTTGGGCAGAATCATGGGCGAATTGGTTAGCCTGCCAGTTAGTAACGCAGAATTGTTTGATGGCCTCAGCGACGATCATAGTGGCACTTCCCTGCTGATGCAGTTGACGGCTAAATGTCTCGCGTTCACCATTTATCATCGCCTGGACGCAACCATAAGTGGGGTTGTCCCATTCGTCAGACACTAACTGAAACGCACAAACAAAGCCCCGGCAACAATGCCGGGGCTTTAAAATTCTTAAATGAAGAGCCTGCTACGATTGCAGCGGGCTCAAATATACACTATTTAAATCTTAAAGGTCTTGCTTCGCACGGTTCGAACGAGACATGTCACCGATCCAATCCCTTCAAGCTCCAGCTTGGCGAGCATCTCAGCCAAGTTCATCAGATAACGCTCATACGGAAGCACTTGCGATTTCCGCACTCGCCCACAACCATTGGAAATCTTAAACTCATACCAATACTCCATACCACACCAGGGATCATGAATCTTACAATCACTAAGACGCTCAATACTGGGTAACGGCTCATGAGTGTGGTCGTTTTGGTCTCTCCAAGGATACTGCGCATCGGTGTCGTAGATTGCCTTTTTAAGGGAATCTTGATCCAAGCTATCTACGCCAGCGATAAAGCGAATGGTTCCCTCAACCTCATAAAACCGCTCATCCTTCTCGCCTTGCTTCCCTTGGCATTTCAGTAAGTCTAGTATGGTCCTCATCGAGTGACCTCCTATAAAATGTACTGCTACGAATCCCTCGTAACTGGGATTCAAGAGAAATCTTGAACTCTTTATTATACGCCAAAAGAATACTCTTGTCAAGTATTATGGAGTTTGGATTAAAAGATTATCCCACTAATCGAATCAATAACGGAAATTCTTTATAAGGCTGTTTATATGTCGTCGAACCCATGTGGCCATCATGTTTAATGATTTGCATGCCGCCTAGATGATCAAACATAATTCGACCCTGAACATCATCACAGCCCCAAGGATCGTTGTCGGAATTAATAAATACAAAATCTTGAGAGTGACTTTTTATTTTTTGCCAATCAAGCTTGGGTTTTTCCTCACTTGTTTTATTTTGGCGTAGTGATTGTGCATAACCAGAAACTAATATTGATTGCTTAATTTGTACATCAATATTTTCCAAAATACTCAAAATTAGTTGCGCGCCAGCTGAATGACCAATTAAAACAGTTTCTGAATTAAAAGTTCCATTCTTCAAAACAAATGATACCCAATCATCTAGATTTGGTACGTCAGCTTCGGGTAATTGTGGCAACCAAACTTGAAAGCCCTTCGCTTCTAGTTTTTCTTTCAGGTCTGGAAACCAATAATCCGTATTGAAGCTTCCAGTGCCGTGTAGAATAATGGCATTCATATTAAATTTTCGCTAACGGCCTGCGTTCCGGAATTACCGGCTTCCCCAACTGCCCAATCTTTGACCGCTCAATAATTTCCTGGACTACGATATTCCTTGGTCGGCCATACTTAAGTCGCGACAGCTCTTTAAGATGCGGCACAATATCTGGCGTGGCGTCAGTTGGCAATGGGAAACAATGCATATTAAACGTTTCGGACGCTGTGTTATCAATCAGCAAACGAGTATATGCATTATAGCGTTCGATATTAAGCAAATCATATTCACTTACCTGCGGTGCTAATTGTTTAGCGATCAACTCACTATCATCCACACCAATTCTAAAGCTCACGAGCGTACCGACGTTGCCAAACACCGCATCGCGCACTTTCGTATCACCGCCGTGCTGCGTCAGCTGAGCAATGTACTGATGCCCCATGATCAGATTAAGCTTATACTTACGAGCTTCAGCCAAAATCGTTGAAATACTGTCAGTGATAAAGTTTTGAAATTCATCAATGTACAAATAGAAATCATGGCGCTGGTCTTCCGGCATATCGGCGCGGGACAAAGCGGCCATTTGCAGTTTCGATACCGCGATCAAGCCCAACAAATTACTGTTGGTCTCCCCCATTTTCCCTTTCGACAAATTCATCAGCAAAATCTTTTTCTGATCCATTACTTCGCGGAAATTAAACCCCGAGCGCGGCTGACCAATGATGTTGCGCATCATGTCGTTTTCCACAAAGCGGCCCGTCTTCGAAATCACGTACGACAACATATCAGCGCCCGTGGAACCCTTTTGCGACGCCGTATATTCGCGCTCCCAAAAATCTTTAACC
>JAGONZ010000037.1 GCA_017992755.1 Candidatus Buchananbacteria bacterium
GTATACCACAATCTTATCGAGTCAACCAAGTAATTGACAATTTCTTGAGATCACTTAAACTGCATGGAGTGTTCTTTGCAAAGATCTGTCACAACTGGAGACATGACGTGTCTAATAAAATCAGAAAGATCTATTTAGCTGGCGCGCTTTTCGGTGCTGGCGAACGCATTCACAACCTCTACCTTGAGCGTGAATTGAAGAAGCTTGGTTATGAGGTGTTGTTGCCGCAACGTCGGGCTAAAGCCTTTGTGTCCGATGGAGAACTCGATCTCGACGCCGTCCGCGAAGATTGCTTTGCCTGTGCTGCTAACGAAGAAGTGATGTATGTTGGCACTGTTGATGGCCCTGATGTGGATGGTGGCACCGCAATGGAGTATGGCGTTGCTTATCATGCTAAGAAGCGTGCCATTATTGCTCGAACTGATTTCCGGACGATAGTGAAAAGTGAAATTGGCCTCTCGGCGATGCTACGTATGAAAGGCACTGAGCTTGTCTATCAGCCGTGCTACATCACTGAACTCGATGAAATCGATGCGTTCTACGAAGAGCTTGCCAAAAAAATCCACGAAGCGATTCTGTCGTACGAATAACATACGAATAACAGCCGCCAAAATCAAAACGCACCCAACGGGTGCGTTTCTTTATTTGTTACTTGGCTATTTATGTCCCTTAATCGTAATAAAGATATTTGTATTCTCGCCAATGTTACCTAGTGGAAATAGTTCATCGATCGTTAATCCAGCGTCATTCAAGGCGTTGGTAATTTCTTGTAATGAATGTTGATAAAAAGTATTCTTCGACATCGGTCTCGCCGGTGTGTTTACTTTGCCTACGATTTTATTACCAATCTTTTCATGATCAAAGTAAAAAGATTCCCAAGTGGCGTAGGTGTCAGGGTTGGCAGTGATAATTAAATACTGGCCGTCTGGTTTTAAAATACGGGCTAATTCTTTCGAAGCGCGTGGCAAATCTTCTAAATGAAACCAGACATTCACAGTAAATCCAGCATCAGCAATTTCGTTTGCGAGTGGTAATTCATAGCCGTTACCAACGACGAATTCTCGTTGTTCATCGTTATATAATTCTTGAGCTCGGGCAGTCAGTCCAAGTGATGGTTCAACGCCGATGTATTTGCCATCGCCGCAATTAATCTTATCAGAACAAATACCCTGGCCGGAGCCGATTTCTACCAGTACTTCAGGCTTAATCTCGCCGACCCATTTTTCGAGGAGCGGATAGACTTCGCGATCGCGCACGCCATCAGCCTCATTTTCAATATTTGCAATCCACTCTTGGGCAACTTGCGATTCTTCAAACGGGTTTTCTTCGTATTTCATTTGATTATAATAACAAAAAAGGCGCCGTAGAGTAACTACGGCGCCGGAAAGATATTTGGATAGGTGATCAGGCGCCGAGGACTTCGGTCACTGATCGTGGCACAGCTCCTGCCCACGCGATGGTGTTGAGGTCTTCCTCGTTGGGATCAAGATCTGGACGTGCGATGAAATCGCACCTGATCGGGAGGACTATCGGCGTCGGGACGTAAACGCCTCCAGGGGTACGGAACCCACTCATGTGCACATTCATGACCCCGCCGTTCGCAATGAAACTGAGCCAGTTGTGCGGGATGATTTCAGGGTCGCCCTCCAGCTGCATTACTGGCAGTTGCGTTTCCAGTTCCAATTCGGCCGATAACTGATCGTGGATCAGCTCCATCTTTGGCTGTTTGCGAAAGTACTCCAGCATTTTTCGCCCGGCTTCCCGCGAGTAAAATGGCGGGAGCGGGAAATCTTCACCCACAAGAAAGTGACAGTGCCCAGTCCCGATATTGCACCAATGTATACCAATCCTATCCTTCATTGAAAGAGCTCCTGTTGTTAGGGCTGAGGTTTGTGCTGCTAGATTAACATGAGTTACCGAAAAAGTCAAGGATACAAAAGATCCTCCCAATCTTGGGAGGATCTTTAAAGGTAAGTACTTAGGCTACAGTCTCAGTTTTCTCTTCAACCTTTTTCCCAGTAAACAGAGCCTCAAACTCTTCATGCTCAATCGTTTCTTTTACCATCAACTCGTTGGCAATCTTGTCGAGCATGTCGCGCTTCTCGGTGATGATGCGCTTAGCGGTGGCGGCGGCTTCGTCCGACAAGCGTTTGATTTCAATGTCGATGAGTTCTGAAGTTTTTTCGCTGTAGTCGCTTTGTTCCTGGCCGCCGCGACCGAGGAACATCATTTCATCGCGGGTACCAAAGGTCCGCAAGCCGAGTTCGTCGCTCATGCCGTAGACCATGATGATCTTTTTGGCGAGCTTGGTCACTTGGCGCAAATCGTTCGAAGCACCAGTCGTAATTTCACCAAAGATTTCTTGTTCGGTAATCCGACCAGCCAACATCACGGCCAATTCTTCGATAAACTCCGAGCGGTTGTGGAGCTTCTTGTCTTCAGTTGGTAATTTCAACGTAAACCCAGCCGCCATGCCGCGCGCAATGATCGAGACCTTGCGCACCGGGTCAGTGTTTGGCAATTCATGAGCCACCAACGCGTGACCAGCTTCGTGGTAGGCGGTGATTTTCTTTTCGCGGTCGTTGAGGATATGGCTTTTGCGCTCAGGGCCAATCATAATCTTATCAATGCTCTCAAGCACATCAGTAATCTTAATTTCTTTTTGGTCACGTCGGGCGGCGAGAATTGCAGCTTCGTTCAAAAGATTAGCCAATTCCGCACCAGAGAAACCAGGAGTCCGTTCGCCAATCTTGCGCAAATTAATATCAGCTGCCAATGGTTTCTTGGCGGCATGCACTTTCAAGATCCCTTCGCGGTCGTTAATATCTGGAAGGTCCAGGGTGACTTGGCGATCAAAGCGACCTGGCCGCAGCAAAGCGGTATCGAGGACATCAGGGCGGTTAGTCGCGGCCATGATAATAATATTGGTGGTCGGCTCAAAACCGTCCATTTCCACCAAAATCTGATTGAGGGTTTGCTCACGTTCGTCGTGGCTGCCACCCATGCCGCTGCCGCGTTGGCGACCAACCGCATCAATTTCATCAATGAAAATAATACACGGTGAATTTTTCTTGGCTTTGCGGAACAAATCACGGACACGTGACGCACCAACACCAACGAACATTTCAACGAATTCTGAACCCGAGATACTGAAGAATGGCACATTGGCTTCACCAGCTACCGCTTTCGCGAGCAAGGTTTTACCAGTACCAGGAGCACCAAGTAACAAGACACCTTTTGGAATCGTCGCACCGAGGGCTAAGAACTTTTTTGGATTTTTAAGAAAATCAACAACTTCTTCAAGTTCTTGCTTGGCTTCTTTAACGCCGGCAACGTCTTTAAAGGTGACGCGTGTCTTCAAATTAGGATTAAACTCTTTGGCGCCGCTTGAACCAAAGCTCATGGCTTTGTTGTTGGCACCTTGAGCTTGGCGCATCATGAAGTAGAAGAAGCCGACGATGAGTAGTAGTGGCAGGGCAAATGGCAAAACAGTCACTGCCCAGAATTTCCACGACGAATCTGTTTTAACATCGATAGCAACTTTGCGGATTTTCTCTGGAGCAACCTCGTAATTATTGAGGAGGGTAGTTAAGCTCTCAGAAGTTTCTTTGCGAACCGTTTGCTTCTCGTCATTGTTCAAAGTCACTTCCAATTGGTCGTTGCGTACAGTAATGGCTTTGACTTGCTCGTTGTCAATCTGAGTCACGAGGGTGCCGAGATCGATTTCCTTTGTTTGTGATAATGGCGCGTTGAATAAACTAAACAACACCAAAACCGCCACAAAAATAACGAGTGAAATAATGATATTGCGCGTCTGGCCGCGCATTGGGGGAAGTTTTTTTAGGGTGGCCATGGATAGTAATTATGTTACTTAGAATGACGCTGAAACCTGCAGATAATATCGTGAATAATACGGAAGTTTAGGGAAAATGTCAAGCTATCGGCGTATGGCAAATGGCAGATAGCGGATTGTAATTAAATTGTAGGGGCGAGGTTCACCCGCCCACCTAAAATGAAAAGCCGCTCCCGGATGAGAGCGGCCACTTGGTGACGGAAGTTAGTTTGCTGCAGTTGCAGCGGGGTCTGCGGGCGATCCGACTATTTGAGGTGCATCTTTGAGCACTGCCTGTAGTTGGCGTTCGGCTTCGTCATAGTAGGACTCAAAACCGTTCTCTACCAGGACGAACTTGTAATAAAGAAAATTCCACGCTTCCTTAAAGATTAGCCCATGCCTCTTTTCCTCTTCTTCGCGCATAGGGCCGTCATTGCGCTCGATCAATAGCTTGTTCTTGGCGAGGTGAACAAGGTATCGTCTCGCCGCATCTGCCAGTTCTGCTTCTCCAAGAAGCCCAACCTTTTTTTGATGGTAAGGGCCGGTAATCTGCTGAAGATACTCACACGCTTTAACAAACTTCTGCTCAGCACGGGTGTTCTTATGGTGGATCCACAACCAAAAAATAAGTATCACCCCCATACTGACTACCATCATGACTTGGAGGGCTGTGAGTTTGCCAAATAGGCCGATATCGGGATCATACTGGCTCCATTCTACCAAGCTCCAAAGGACAGCCGGTATCAGAAGAGCCCCCAGGATGTTTTTCCGGTCACGGTGCCTTTTCCAGGGATCCTCATCCTCGTGCAATCGCATCCATCGTTCAACCAGAAATGGTGAGGCAAGCCCAATACGCATAGCCGTTACGGTATCCATTTTCATGATCTTCATCCTTTCCCTTACGTGTATATCTCGACAACTGAAGCTTCAGGCCCCACACGATCCAGGCTTCCGGCCCAGGGTGCTGTTGTCATGTGAGAGGTGTAAGGAACTGCTGTATTTCTAACATAACAGTGCTCATTTGTCAATAACTAAAAACACCGCCGAGCGGCGGTGTTTTTTTAGGCTATAGAAGTTATTCAACGACTTCTGGAGCTTCGGTAACTTCTTCGACAATATCGTTTACAACGTCGTTGTTAAACATGCTGTCAGCTTTTTCTTTTTTCTCTTTCTTTACTGCCTTGGCTGGCTTCTCTTCTGCGGTTGCAGGCAAGTCAGTTTCAGCTTTCTTCTCAGCCTTTTCCTTCTTTGGTTTTGGCTTGGTCAAGCTCAAACCGAGACGGTGATTTTTTGGATCCATTGAAACAATGAAGAAATCTTTGGTTTCACCGATGTTGGCAAGCGTGTTGAGGTCTTCAACTGGCTTGTCGCTCAACTGAGAGACGTGGGCCAAGCCGTGGATGTTTTCGTCGAGTTCGACGAACAAGCCAAATGGATTGATTTTGATCACTTTACCAGAAACCTTTTGACCGATCGTGTACTTGGTTTCGACATCATGCCATGGATCAGCGAGGAGCTTCTTCATTGAGAGGAAGATCTTGGTGCCTTGGATACCGATGATTTCGGCTTTGACCTTCTGGCCAACCTTCACGTAATCATTTGGGTTATCAATGCGCTGCCAAGCAATTTCTGAGATGTGGATCAAGCCTTCGAGCTTATCACTAAATTCAACGAAGACGCCGAAATCAGTAATCGCGGTGACGGTACCTTCAACAACAGTACCAACTTGGTATTTGCCGAGGACGTCTTTCTGGGTTTCTTCCCACGCCGCTTTTTCAGAAACGATCAGCTTGTCTTCATCTTCTTTGGCATCAAGAACTTTGACTTCAAATTTTTGACCGACATAGCTTTTCAAGATTTCGAAGATGCGGTTCTTATCACCACCTGGCACGCGAGGATAATGCTCTGGTGACAGTTGTGACACTGGCAAAAAGCCCATCGTGTTTTCAACCCGGACCATCAAGCCGCCCTTGTTGGCGTCGAGAACGGTGACGGAGACGATCACACCCTTCTTTTCGTGTTCTTTAATTAACAGCCAAGCTTTTTGACGGCCGGCGTATTGGAATGATAATTCGAGCTCGCCGTTTTCGTTTTCGATTTCGAGGACGGTGGCTTCGATCTCATCACCTGCTTTCAAGTTTTTATATTCTTCGGCTTCATCATACCGCTCGCGGCCACGGACAACACCGGTGGCGACGCCGCCGAGGTCGAGGTAGACTTCGTTTTTGTTAGCGCTAATGACTTTACCCTTGATTAAATCTCCGACTTTCGGAAAATTAAAATACTGCTTCTCATCGAGCAGTTTTCCCATGATACTATCCTTCTTTTCTTTAATAGGCATATGCGACTGCTTAACCTCCGAATTAAGTTCAGAAGTCCCGCTTTTTATTGATTAGTAGTTAGTTGCGGGGTGAATTAACTGGGCGTAGTGTATCAAAAGCCCAGTCTATTGTCAATATTGGTATTTTGTGGTTAAATAGCTTCTGAACAGGCTCCAATATTGAGTTCCTCCCCTAGGATAGGGGAAGGTGTTATGGGAGGGGTCAACGTGAAGATAAAGGGTAAAGCCAAATAATAGTATGCCTAAAAAATTCAGCAAAAAAGTTGAGAATTTCACCTGCGGCAACTGCGGGACTGAAGTTGTGGGTACTGGCTATACTAACCATTGCCCTCAGTGCTTGTATTCTCAGCACGTGGATATTAATCCCGGCGATCGTCTCGAACCGTGTGGCGGTCTGATGAAACCAGTCGATGTTGAAATTGAAAAGCAAAAGTGGATCCTTGTCCACGAGTGCGCCAAGTGCCAACTACGCCGCCGCAATATCTTGAGTCCTGACGACAATATGGATGCGGTGATCGAAGTGAAACGGATCGCCAACGAGAAAAAAACGCATCGAACATAACGATGCGTTTTTTATTTAGATAGGCTATCATTATAATGATAGCCAGGTATTGACAAAGTAAAATCAAAGGAGTATACTGTTTATATGAACAGAAAGATTTTACTAACAATCATTCTCGTTGCGTTGGTCATCGCTGCAGGGGCGATGTCTTTGTATCATTGGCAAAGTTTGCATTCGTCACAAAGTGAAACGACCACTGAAAACGGAGATTTTAAGACGTATACAAATAAAGAGTACGGGTTTAGTTTTGAGTATCCAGCAAAGTATTCGTCAAAATCAGTTATAGATGCAGATGCTTATTTTTCTTTTGATCAAAATGTTTCTGGCGAAGGTGGAAATCCTCAAGAAGGAGTTGAAGTTCGAGTATATAAAACGAATCAAGATGTTGCTGATTTAGTTCGGCAATTTGAGCAAGACATTAATGAGGGAATTTTTAATTACAAAGCGCAGTTGGTAAGTGATAACATCTATGAAATTCCTAATGTCTCAGATGCTCTAGGATTCTTTAGGCATCATGACCTACTTATTATTGATCAATCGCAAAGAAAAGCTGTTAGAATCGACACATTTTCCGGTGATGATCAGTACAGTCAAAAAATTAGCCAAGAAATTCTTCAAACTTTTAAATTCTTCTAATCTCTAAAGTCATTGATTGATAACTCAAGGAAGCGCAAACAGGGAGTTATCAGTCATGGTGACTGAACGTACCGTTTTTTAACAACGGAAAGGAAGTGGACAATGCGAACCTGGTTTTTGGTGCTTTTGGCTGTTCTTGCTGGGCCAAGTATGGCTGCCGAACTGGCAACAAGTTTCACTTATCCCACAACTCCATATACCCTCGGGTGCAATGGTTATTGGGGGACTTGCAACCGTGCTGGTTGGTGGCATTTAGG
>JAGONZ010000038.1 GCA_017992755.1 Candidatus Buchananbacteria bacterium
CGCCGGCACTGGCCACGCGGATTATGGCGGAAGTCCAAAAGATTTCCAAAGAATTACTGCCGAAGGGTACGCCAACTTTCTATCATGGGGCTGGCTGTACTTCCTGTGCTACAAGTGGATATGCGGGGCGTACAGTTATCGGTGAAATTTTAGAAGTCACCACTGAGCTTAAAGATTTAATTGCCTCAGGGGTGACCGGCGAGCAAATTCGGGCCGCCTTGGAGAAGCAGCACCCCGTGACGATGTTTCAAGATGGCTTAATTAAAGCCCTCAATGGGGTAACGACACTGGAAGAGGTCTTGCGAGTAGCTGATAGTGGCGAATTATCTTGATTTGGGGTATAGTCTTATTAGACCTGCTCAATTGTTGTCATCCCTGCCCGACTTGTATTGGCAGGCGGGCCGGAAAATTCGCGAGAGTGAGGCACTGCGAACGGTGCGGATTTATCCGGGATCTCCAAGTTAACGAGTAGATTGCCGCGGCTACGAAGCCTCGCAATGACGGAATAAGAAGATCAATTTCAATATTTATGAAAACTATTAGTGTCTTAGTGGTTGAAGATGATACTTTCTTGGCTGATTTATATAAAACTAAATTTGAACTCGAAGGGTTCAAAGTGTTTTCGGCCTATGATGGGGAAAAGGGTTTAGAATTAGCAAAAAAACAGCGCCCAGACATTATTTTGCTTGATTTAATGCTGCCGAAGATGAATGGCTTTGAAGTGCTCGAAGGCATTAAGGCTGATCCAGCCTTGGGTAAAATCCCGGTACTCTTGCTCACTAACCTCAGTCAAAAGGCCGACGTTGATCGCGGCTTGTCACTCGGTGCGAATGATTTTCTGATAAAGGCTCACTTCATGCCATCAGAAGTGGTAACGAAAATCAAAACGATTCTCGGGATTTAGGGTTATTAATTAGTTTTACTTTGGTATGGATGTCGCCACGACGTCGTATCTCAAGAATTTGCTGGTGGATGCGGTCAAGCAGCAAGCGGCCGACATCCATTTGTCAGTTGGCAACGCACCGATCGTGCGAGTTTTTGGGCAACTGAAAGTGCTTGATACCGAACCGGTAGTGACCGTTGAATTTTTGCAAAGCGTTCTAGAAACTATTTTGTCCACCGACCAGCGAGCGCAACTCGACACCAAGCGTGAGTTGGTAACGACTCATGATTTTGATAAGCAATTGCGATTTAAGCTCAATGTATTTTATCAGCGTGACTTGCCATCAATGACGTTGCGGTATATTCCGGCGACTGTGCCAGTTGTGAGTGAGCTTGGCTTGAGCCCGACGATTACCGAATTATCGAAATTAAACAAAGGGCTGATTATTATTTCCGGACCGTTTGGTTCTGGTCGTTCAACGACCGCGGCGGCTTTGATTGAAGAAATTAATCGCACGCGCAAAAGTTATATCATCACGATTGAAGATCCGATTGAGTATCAATTTAGCAATCGCGAAAGTATCATCGAACAACGGCAAGTCGGACGGGATACTAATAGCGTGATTGATGCGCTGACATATTTTCAAGCCGAAGACGGTGATGTTTTGTTCTTGGATGAGTTGCAAGATCCAGCTACCATCCCAATGGTATTAGAAATCGCTCGTGGTGGTTCGCTGGTGGTCACCACGATGAGTGCTGACTCGGCGACGAAGACGATCGCCCGCATTCTTGATAGTTTTACCTCGCTTGATGAAAAGCGCGTCCGTGATTTGCTGGCGAGTTCGCTTCAAGCAGTGGTGTGCCAGAAATTATTGCCGCGCATCGGCGGCGATATGATCGTGGTCCAAGAAGTGCTGCGCAAGAACGATGCTGTCCGCTCGGCGATTAGTAACGGCAATATTGCCCAGCTCGAGAACAGCTTACAAACATCACGCCAAGAAGGGATGATCTCCTTCGAGCAGTCCCTGGCCGAGCTCGTTAAGCGACATGCGGTGACGCTCGAAGCAGCCACCGATGCCGCCAATGATCCCCGTCAACTTGAAAACTTACTTCACTCCTAATGGCAATCTATAGCTACCAAGCGCGCAATCGCCGCAATCAGTTGGTTGAAGGGATTGTTGATGCGCTGTCCGAAGAAACCGTGGCTCAATTATTGGCGGAAAAAGACTTAACGATCATTACGATCAAGACCGTCAACACGCGCAGCCTTAATTTGCAGTTAGCGCGTTTTGTGCGCCATGTGCGCGGCCGCGACCTGGTCATCTTTTTTCGGCAATTAGCAATCATGATTGAAGCTAATGTTCCGATTGTCAAAGCCCTGCGCATTCTCGTCCGCCAAACGGAAAACAAATATTTAAAAACCGTGATCGCTGGCGTCACTGAAGAAGTTGATGGCGGTGCCCGACTGTCGGATGCGATGAGTCATTTCCCGGACGTCTTCAATAATTTTATCGTCAATATTACACGGTCCGGTGAAACGTCCGGTCGTTTGAGCGAGGTGGTGAATTACCTCGCCGATCAGCAAGAAAAAGATTACGACCTAAAAGCTAAAATTACGGGCGCGATGATTTACCCCGCCTTTATTTTAATGAGCTTATTTGTGGTCGGATTAATTTTGATGACCTTTGTTGTTCCGCAAATGACCGCCATTTTGGAAGATTCGGGCGTGCCGTTGCCGCTGATAACCCGCATCCTGATCGCGATCTCATCATTCCTTAATCACTTTTGGTGGGGAGTATTAGTTGCGCTGATCGCCCTGTTTTTTGGGGGCAACACCTATCTGCGAACGCCTACCGGCCGACGCTTCATCGGTCGTATCCAAGTTAAGGCGCCGATCGTTGGTGGTATTTTTCAGCGGATGTACATCGTGCGCATTACCCAGAGCTTAAGTACGCTGCTGCGCGGCGGTGTGCCGGTCGCCAAAGCCTTGGCGATTGTGCGTGATGTGGTGAAGTACAGTGTGTATGAGACGATATTGACCGAGACCTTACAAGAAGTTGAAGAAGGTAATTTGATGGCCAATAGTCTGGCGACGGCGCCAGCAGTGCCAATTATGGTGTCGCAGATGATTTCGATTGGTGAAGAAACGGGTGAGTTGGAAAAAGTGCTCGACAAGGTGACAGAATTTTACAGCCGTGAAATCGATAACAGCGTTCGCAACTTGTCTGTGCTGATTGAGCCGGTAATCATGATCTTGCTCGGTATCGCAGTCGGCGGCTTTATTGCGGCGATTATTTTGCCGATGTGGCAATTGTCATCAAGTTTCTAAATTGTGGTATACTGTAAGCATGTCCATGTGGATAATTAATTAAAGGTCGACTTTTAAGTTAAGTCTAGTTTACAAAACAATGAATAAAAAAGGTTTTACCCTGATTGAATTGCTCGTGGTGATCGCGATTATCGCTATTTTGTCATCAATTGCCTTCTTTCAGTTCAGCAGCGCTCGGAACAAAGGCAACAACGCCAAAATCCAAGCTGAAATCCAACAGATCAAAACTGATATTGAACTCACCACCAACGGTGGTACATACCCAGCTACGACGCCATCACCAATCCCAGCTCGTTTTAGGGCCCCGGCTTGTAGCACTGGATATGTATATCGCCAAGTCGGCACTGGCACTGGCTATATCCTGTATGCTCCATTATGTGGCACCCCAGCGCAATTCTTTTGTGTTGATTCAACAGGTAACTCAACCACCACAGCGACAGTAGCAGTTACGGCCACTGTTTGCCAATAGTGTCTCCTGATTGCAACTCCCGCGCCAAAACGCGGGAGTTTTGGTATACTGAATGCATATGATCCGCGAGCGCACTCAATTTAAAATTATTGTCTATGTCGTGGCAACCGTGCTCGCGATTGGTCTTTTGAGTTGGTGGCTGTGGCTGACACACGGCTGGCAGCGCGACGCTCTGCGCTTGCAGACGATCCTGAGTACTCAAGCAGAATTGGCTCGCTATTATGATCGTCATCACACGTTTCAGTTTTCAACGTGTCCGAGTGGTAGTTTGCTAGCGACCTGTGCAACTCCCGAATTGGCCGTTGATTATACTGATCCTCTTAACACTGGGAACTATCGCTATACAGTACAGATGCTTGGTGAAACTGAGTACGCCATTGGCGTTAGTTTTGAACACGAGATTGCGGGTATGCGTCGGGGTAGTTATGTGTTGACGACGCAAGGACTTAAACCAGTAACGCCGTGACCATTCTCTTGGCATTTATAATTGGCGCCATCCTCGGCAGCTTTTTGTTAGTGGCAATTGAGCGTGGTGAGCAAGGCCAGTCGTGGGTGTGGGCGCGTTCCCAATGTCCAAGCTGCAAGATGGATTTGCAGCCGCTAGATTTAATTCCGCTTATTAGTTTTATTGGGTTGCGGGGTAAATGTCGAACGTGCAAAAAACCAATTAGTTGGCGCTATCCGTTGGTTGAACTGTTAGGCGGCGCCGCATTGGCAGTAGTAACCGCCGCGGTTATTGGTTCACAGTTACCATTAGAGCCGATGGAATGGCTTAGCTGGGGGAGAATTTTACTTTTCGCAATCATGCTTTTGATCCTCGCGATCTATGATTGGCGTTGGCAGTTATTGCCTGATCGCTTAACGCTGCCAATGATTGCAATTGTCGCCGTAATTAACTTTTGGTCCGGTCTCAGTTGGCAATCATTGCTGATTGGCGCCGCTGTCGGCGGGGGATTTTTTCTGATACAATTTCTGATATCGCGTGGTCGCTGGCTTGGCGGCGGCGACATTCGATTAGGGGTATTGCTCGGGGTGATGTTTGGGTGGCCGCAGATGCTCGTGGCGATTATGAGCGGGTATATCATTGGCGCCATTATCGGCATTTATTTATTGGTTACCAAGCGTCGAACACGCGGTGCCGAGCTGCCCTTAGGGCTGTATTTGGCAATCGGGGCGTTGATCACTCTCGCCTGGGGCGCGTCTATTATAGATAGTTATATGTGGTATGCAGGTTTCTAACCGCGGCTTTACGTTGATCGAACTCATTGTCGTGCTCTCCATTATGATGGTGATGACTTCGATCGTGACGATTCAATTTCGGCGCCAGGATCGTCATCAAGAATTGCGGTATCAAGCGCAACTCGTGCAGGACTTACTGCGCCAAGCACAAACGCGTGTGTTGGCGGGTGTGCGTGTCGATGGCGTCTTGCCGGCATTTTAT
Source organism: Candidatus Buchananbacteria bacterium (assembly GCA_017992755.1). Classification (GTDB taxonomy): domain Bacteria; phylum Patescibacteriota; class Patescibacteriia; order 2-01-FULL-39-33; family 2-01-FULL-39-33; genus JAGONZ01. The sequence continues at coordinate 5,122 of JAGONZ010000038.1, forward strand.
GGGGCGGCTGTTGGGTGTTTGCCGGAGGGGTGTCAAACTTTTTTAATTGCCCAATTGCCAACCGAAACAGATATCCGAATTTTGGAAACGCTCACCTTGCCACCGGAAATGCGCTTTGATAATTTGAATACGCCGACGCTTGATGGTGATGGTGGCATTATCGCTTTCTATGAATTGCCGCAAGCCCGCCTGCAGTTGATCGAACGTGGTGTGCCAGTGACCACCGCAGTAATTAAATTTGAACATACAGCCACCGGCGTGGATCCAGAATGTCTGACTATTAATACGATCTCTGGCCGCATTGACCTCTCAACATGTACGCCTTAATTAAAAAAAACCAAGGCCAAGGACTCATTGAACTGATCATCGCGATCGGAGTGATTACGGTTGGCCTGTTTGCGGTGTGGGGTTTGTTTATCTCTAACTATACCTCTGAACGCGAAGCGGCAGCACGACTGATTGGTGTTAATTTTGCGCGCGAGGGAATTGAAGTTGTGCGCAACATGCGGGATAGTAATTGGCTACTTGAGACCGAGAACTTAGATTGCGCTTACCCAGGGTTTACGAGCACGCCCGACCCATGCCCATGGTTTGCCGGCATTTTGACTGGTGATGGCACGGCGACGGTTAATAATTTGCAAAGCGATAGTGAAGCTACGGGACCCGACGCCGCTACGGCGTTAAATCTCGACTTTAGCAGCAATGCCATTACTGATGACACAACGCTGATTTCCGCTTCGACCTCGTATCGTCGCCTGGTCACTTTGCGGGCGATCTGTTGCGCCGATAGTGATCGCAATGGCAAGTGCGATACAGCACAGGTTCAAGCGCCACGAATTCCGGGCGATCAGTGCGCGAACGATGAATTAGTAGCGGGCGTTGACACCACTGTCCAGGTTTCGTGGATGAGTAACGGCGCCACTCGTCAATCAGTTGTCAGCGAGCAATTATTTAATTGGAAATAAAATGACGCACTCCACACAACGCGGATTTACGCTGGTTGAAGTGCTGGTGGCGCTCAGCTTGTTTTCAGTTTTGATGGTCGTGGTTTCGGGGGTGTTTATCAATATGTCACGGCTCCATCAGACCACAGTTAATCTCCAACGATTGCAAAGCGAAGGGCGCTATATTGTTGAGAAGTTGGCGCGCGATATTCGGACACGCCAATTAGTATATCCATTAGCGGCGGCTAACCCGCAAGATGAACTCCATTTCTTTTCTGATCTGAACGGCGAGACGCTGACGGTGCGTCATACCGATCGCGATAGCGATGGCATACTCGATACCATTACGTACGATATCGATGGTCAAACCGCGCCACTTAACGCCGCCGACGTGGACATTGCTGAAGTATCATTTTTTGTGGCGCCGACTCGGGCGGATCAGTGGGGTGAAGTGCCGATAAGTAATCGCCAGCCACGGGTAACGGTCCGGCTGAAGTTGCGTAATCATGGCGTCCGACCAGACTACATGCAAACATTTGAAGTCCAAACAACTATTTCCAGCAAACTCTATGTTCGCTAAGCTTCAAGACCAACGCGGAATGATTCTAGTGATGAGCATCATCTTGATGGCCATATTGTTGGCAATCGGGCTTGGTTTCGCGACGATTGTTATTTCCGACATTCGCCAAGCGCGCCAAATTGATAACGCCGTTGTGGCCTACCACGGCGCCTCAACCGGCATTGAGGAAAACTTGTTCTGGCTTCGCCGCGAGACTGACAACAGTCAACCGATTGAACGAGTCAGTGACTTACAAGTGATTGCGGGCGATGGTGAGTTAGAAGATTCCAAAGCGCAGTGGAATATTAACGATTCAACAGATTTTGAAGCCACCTTTACGCGCCAGCGGTTAGAAGCTGGTCGCAGCGTTCGCTTGTATGTCTTGGGCCGCGCTGCTGGCAACGCAACCAAGTATTTAAATATTTCTTGGGCTGCTGAAACTAATAGTGGGGTGAAACTGCAACTGGTGACGACGCAGTTGACCTATCAAGTTGACGCCCGCAATACCCTGATTTATTATACGGACACCAACGAGGTTACTAATCCAGGGGTCGACTCCGTTTGTATCGAGCTTAAAAACGGACGTATCGATGGTGGCGAGTTACCGACCGATGTTGATTACGCCATTGATATTCGCGTCCTCGGCGATGATGCGCTTGATAGCGTATCCAATTTACGAGTTGAGGCATACAATGACGACAATTGCTCTGACCTGAATTCTCAAGGTATTACTAATTTAAGTATTCGTT
>JAGONZ010000039.1 GCA_017992755.1 Candidatus Buchananbacteria bacterium
CTTACTAGATGTCTGCCTCAGTTTCAAACTCAACCGAATCAACTCTCAGCACTTATTCCTCCTGGAATTTGCTGTGCGACATGTATCGGCTTATCAAGCCCTATCGCTGGCGCTTTGTGGTGGCGTCACTGGTTCGGGCGCTTGGCGATATCGTCAATTTATATCCAGCCTATGCTTTGGCCTCAACGGTCACGATCTTGGCGACATATAATCCAGCGCAGTCGCCAAGGAGGTTGGTGATTATTTTTGGTGGGTGGCTTGTGGCGATCACTATTAGGCAGTTGTGCCAGTACTTTGCCAAAAGTATTGGGTATAAAGTATCCGAACGTATTGGGATCGATGCCACCTTGCACTCATTCCACCATGTGTCGCAGTTGGACATGGCGTGGCATGAACATGAAAACTCGGGTAATAAAATTAAACGCATTCAAAATGCCAGCGATGGTCTCAATCAAATTTTACGAATTTGGTTTAATAGTCTGATTGAGATTTTAATTAACCTGGTTGGAATTGGCTTAATTATTGGTAGCTTTGGTTGGGGGATTTTAGGAGTACTCTTCCTTTTCCTGGTGAGTTATTTTTTTCTAGCTCGCGCCATGACGCGCCGGGCGGGCCAAGCTTCGATTAAGGTCAATCAACAGGAAGAACAAGTTAGTGGATTGCTGTACGAATTAATGAATAATATTCGGACAGTCAAAGTGATGGGGATGGCCAAGTCGCTATCCGAAGACTTAACCGAAAAAACCCAGGAATTATTTTCACGCTTAGGCACGCGCATCTTTTGGTATCAATCAAGAAATTCGTTTTTATCATTTTGGGGTATCACCTTTAGGATAGGGATGTTGATTTTCATTGCGTGGGGGATTGTCCAGGGTTGGTATGAATTAGGCTTTTTAGTTTTGTTTAACTCATATTTTAATGATCTCTGGATCTCCACGGAAGAATTAGCAGATGCGAGTCTCGAGTTTACAACCTCAAAACTTAGTATCGCCCGGATGCAAAAGATTCTCGATGAACCGATCAATATTGATAATAATAGAGGCAAGGTTGCTTTCTCGCCGACCTGGAAACAGATTAGTATGCACAACGTGTCGTTTGCGTATGGTGATAATGAAGTATTGCAGGACATCTCGTTTGAGATTAAACGGGGTGAGAAAATCGGCATTATCGGATTGTCAGGGGCGGGCAAATCGACATTATTTAAATTACTCCTGAAAGAACGCGAAGAATTTGCGGGTGATATTTTGTTTGATGGTGTTTCAATTAAGAAAATTCGTCGTGATGATTATTTTAAATATGTTTCAGTTGTCTTGCAGGATACCGAAGTGTTTAACTTATCATTGCGTAATAACATCGTCATTACCAATGCTAAACAACGCACTAATCAAAGATTGCTTAAGCAAGCATTAGAAACGGCACACATTAAAGAGTTCGTTCACAAGCTACCAGAAGGAATTGATACGTTGATCGGTGAGAAAGGAGTTAAGTTGTCTGGCGGCGAACGTCAGCGATTGGGAATTGCGCGCGCTATTTTTAAACAGCCGCAAATTCTGTTGCTCGATGAAGCAACTTCACATCTTGATCTCGAGTCTGAAGAAAAGATCAGGGACTCGCTCCATAAATTCTTTGAAAATGTTACGGCGATTGTCATTGCGCATCGCTTAACAACGATTAAAGAGATGGATAAGATCTTAGTGATCGAAAATGGCCGGGTGGTTGAAGCTGGTAGTTTTGAGGAGCTGCAAGTGCTTGGTGGGCGTTTCAAAGAACTCTGGGGCAAACAAAAACTCTAGCGCTTGGCTTTTATTTAGATTTACGTTAATCTAGGTTCATAATTTATCATCGTACTAGTTGTATGAAATACGCCTTCATTATCGTCGCCTTAGTTTTAGGTACGGTCTTGGTTGCTCCCATTCATGTTTGGGCAGCTGAAGACGAAGAAGAATGTTCAGTTGATTGTGGTGACTCATTGGTTGTAGCTTCTGGCTCTTCAATCTACCGTCGCTTGTACAACATTTCAGGTATTAATATCTTGCCTCAAGATCGGAACGCCGATAGCTTTGTCTGGGCTATCGGGTGTTATGATCGATTGGTTGCTGCATCCAAGGCTCAGAATGGGACATCGCTGGCGATCGTGACCGCCGCCGCGGTTGTCACAACACCGACATCCGGGCTCAGTTGTCAGTTGTTGCCATAGTCACTCAGCCAGCCTCTCTCAAGGCTGGTTTTTTGTTCAATCTTGCCAATCCAGGCGCCTGGGTGTACCATGGCGCCATGTTCCTTACATTTTAAAACCATGGCCCTTACATAAGGAGAGGCAATATGCAACCCAAACTAGTCTTAGATGCGGCAGCGAAGGAGTTCCTAGCGCTGACGTTTCAGGATGTCAGGCTACGTACGAATTACAGCGCGGTGATGCCCCAGCTGGTGAATACATCGTCGAAATTCTCAAAGCGTGTGCCGCTCAATGTCCCAATTGTCAGTGCGGCGATGGATACCGTGACTGAATGGCAGATGGCCGTCGCGATCGCCAAGGAGGGTGGTCTCGGTGTTATTCATCGCTTTCTAGCTCCAAAAGAACAGGCGAGCCAAGTGAGGCGGGTAAAGCTGTTCATGAACGGCCGGATTGATAAACCGATCACGGTTAACCCACACCAAACTATTGCTGAGATCGAGCAGTATCGGCGCAGTAAAGGGTTCGAATTTCAATCGTTTCCGGTGGTTGTCATGGTCGGTGGTACAGAGCACCTGGAAGGCATCGTGACCCGTAATGACGTTGATTTGGCCAGCGGCAATGAGTTAGTTGCAAAAGCCATGACTCGGCAAGTCGTAACTGGTTCGCCTGACATTGCAATGCAGCAGGCGTATGATCTCATGAGGGAGCATAAGATTAAGGTATTGCCCCTTGTGACAGGGGACAAGGTACTTGTCGGGATGTATGTCGCCTCAGATTTGCGTCGCATCTTGTCGGCCGATGTTCAACTGTATAACACCGATGATGAAAATCGACTGCGGGTCGGTGCCGCCATTGGCACTGGTCCCGAAGCACTGGAACGCGTCGGCTTGTTGGTTGACGCTCATGTTGACGTGGTGGTTATTGATACGGCGCATGGAGATTCGAAGCCGGTGTACGAAACGTTGGCGGCCATTAAGCGCGAGTTCGACATTGATGTGGTGGTTGGCAATATTTCCGAACGGGAATCGGCTCGCCGCTTAATCGATGCCGGCGCTGATGGTCTTAAAGTCGGCCAAGGCGGCGGCTCAATTTGTACCACCCGAATTGTGACTGGGATTGGTTGTCCGCAGGTGTCGGCCGTCTATGCCTGTGCTCAGGCGGTTGAAGATCTGGATGTGCCGATTTGCAGTGATGGCGGCATTGCTTACTCGGGCGATATTCCGATCGCGATCGGTGCCGGTGCCCATTCAGTAATGCTTGGGCGCTTGTTGGCCGGAGCCGTTGAGGCGCCCGGGGAAACGTTTCTCCGCGGCGAGGTACGGTACAAGCGATTTCGCGGCATGGGTTCTGAAAGCGCCATGAATGAGAATGTGGCTTCACGCAACCGGTATGGCCAGGAAGGAGTTGAGGCTAATCGACGCGTACCGGAAGGTGTGGACGCCGCAGTGCCCTGTGAAGAAACGGCCGCGGTGTTACTTGCGCGGTATGTTGGCGGCCTTAAGGGCGCCATGGGCTATGTCGGTGCCCCGTCCATCGCAGCTTTGCGTGATCAGGCTCAATTTCATCGCGTGACTCCAGCCGGCATGGCTGAATCGCATCCGCATGATGTCCTGATGCTCAATGATGCCCCAAATTACCGGAAGTAGAAGTAATAGCATGAGTTTTAAAAGCGTGTCTCTCGGGACACGCTTTTCTATTGCCAATTGAAATAATTTTTAGACTTTAAAAGTTACAAAATGAAGAATATATTATATACTATTAGTATTAGAAAATAATTCTTCGACCCTATGTCATTTAAGTTTACTTCGGCACCAGTGGTCTGGCGCTGGATCCTGGCAGCTCTCGCGATTGTGTTAGTGGCAGCAATTGTGATTGTGGCGTTGCTGCGTGATCGAATTGTTAATAATCCTCAGTGGCAAGTATCAGTGATTGGCCAAGGTCGGGTCAGTTATCAACCCAATATTGCTAATGTCACGCTCGGTGTTCAAATTGATAAAGTTCCTCAAGCGACAGATGCCCTCAATCAGCTTAATGACCGCGTGTCAAAGAGTATCGCGGCTGTTAAAGCTTTGGGTATCGCTGATGAAGACATCCAAACTCAGAACTATAGCCTGTTTCCTCAGTATGACTATATCGATAATACTTCAAAGTTGAGTGGGTATAACGCCAACCAACAGTTAACGGTTAAGGTTCGCAACCTACAAGATAATCCTAATCAGGTTAGTCGAGTAATTTCAGCAGCAACAGCTGCCGGCGCTAATCAAGTAATGAGCGTTACGTTTGACGTTTCTAATCTCGACGAGCTCAAACAAGAAGCACGGATCAAAGCCATTAACGACGCCAAATCAAAAGCGGGCGACATCTCGCGTGCCGCTGGTGTTCGTCTCGGTAAAGTTATTGGTTGGTGGGAAAATGTGGTTCAAGCTCCCGGTGTGCCAATGCCATACTATGGCGGTGAACGTGGCATGGGTGGCCAAGTCAGCGCTGCTGCGCCAGTAGTCTCGCCAACGGTGCCCGGTGGCAGTCAGGAAATTGTGATTGAAGTTAATCTCAATTATAAAGTTAAATAAGTCTACATATTAAACCCGTCGCTTCCGCCAACTGGCGGCGAGCGACGGGTTTTGTAATTGGACAATTATAACAAATCTCGGCATACTATCGATATGTCAATTTTCAATAGACAACGCATTGTTATTGCGATTACTTCGATGATCATCGCCGTTCCGTTTTTTGTTACTGCACAAGTGCCGGCCGAAGAAACGTTTGAAGCGCGAGTTACGCAAGTCTTAGCTGAAAAAACGATCGATCGTCCCAATGGTTCACAAGCAGTTCAGCAAGACCTGAAACTCAATGGGTTGACGGGTGCCTGGAAAGGCCGCGACATTGAAGTGTCGGGTGTCTCAGCCGTTGAAGTTGTTAGTGCCAATAGATTTCAGTTGCATGATCGCGTGCTGGTAAATCATAGCATCGGCCCAGATAATCAAGATGTATTTTATGTGGTTGATTATGTGCGTAGCGGCTATTTGTACGCGCTCGCAGCTTTGTTCATTGCTATTATCATTTGGGTTGGTCGGCGTAAGGGGATTAAGGCGCTGCTCGGCTTGGGTATAAGTTTTTTGGTTATTATGGGCCTGATAGTACCGCAGATTCTGGCGGGCCGAAATCCAGTGTTAGTTGGTATTGTGGGCTCTTTCTTGATTCTGATGAGTGTGATTTATATCGCTGAAGGTTTTAACCGCAAAGCCAACATCGCGGCTGCAAGTATTAGTATCGTATTGATTATTACCGCCTTGCTCGCTTTACTCTTTACATCATTAGCTAGATTAACGGGCCTAGCTCAAGAAGAAGCGACGTATCTTGTGGGTATTGGCTCTCAAGTAATTGATTTTCGTGGCTTGCTTCTAACTTCATTTCTGATTGGTATTTTGGGTGTGCTTGATGATTTGGTGATCTCGCAAATTGAAACAGTCGAGCAACTACACAAAGCTAATCATGATCTGAGTCGACGGCGGTTATTTAAATTAGCGTTCAATGTTGGCAACAGTCATTTAGCGGCTGTGGTGAACACCTTGTTTTTGGCGTATACCGGCGCAGCGTTGCCATTGCTATTGTTGTTTGGGTTGCATGACGCTTCCTCTCAATCATTTGCTCAGATTATTAACACTGAATTAATTGCTACGGAAATCGTGCGTACACTAGTGGGTAGTATTGGTTTAGCGCTGGCGGTGCCAATCGCAACATTCTTTGCGGTCCACTATTCAACTGTTCCCGTTAAGGCCCCAGAACCAGTTCAATTGTAAGGGTATAGGCAGATTCGCGAGCCACCCGGGCAATGTGGTATACTATGGCTACTTGTTTATTAATATCTATTCTGTATGTCCGATATCATGGAAAACTCAACTCCAAATACCGCCCAGCCTTCAATGAATGCGGGTAAGCGCGGATTAGTAATGGGTGCCGGAATTGCGGCGATTGTCGTGATTGCAATCTTAGGGTTTGTGTTTAAGGATAAAATCCAAGCACAATTTGCAGGGGACACCAGCGGCGCCCCTAAAGTTCAGTTCGTGATCGTTGAAGATCAGAAGTGCACTGATTGTTATAACTATGAAGAACTGGTCACGCTGATCCGTGACTCGAAAGATCAGCTGCCAATTACTGAATCAAAGAAGCTCAAAAAGGTTGCTCACGATAGTCGTGAAGGCAAGGCGTTAATTGCTCAGTATGGTATTGGTGTGTTACCAACTCTCCTGATCACTGGCGAAATCAATCAACCCTTACCAAACCAACAAGTGAATGCCAGTGGCACCGCACCAACAGTTGCTGATATCTTGGGTAATCTCGGTGAGCTTAAAGATAACGCGATTGTTTCCCGAATGCCAATCTCGCCGTACGTTGACATTGCCAGTGGCGAAGTCAAAGGCCGCGTAACTGTTATCTATTTGGCTGACGGTTCATGTGCTGAGTGTTATGACGTTAAGCTTCACACCAACGCCCTTAAAAATCTTCACATTACACCAACAGAAAGCAAGGACATTGATGTGAGCAGTGATGAAGGCAAGCAACTGGTCAGTCAGTATCAGATCAACCTGGTGCCAACAATTTTACTTAAAGGTGACTTGAGCACCTATGTCGGTTTCGATCAGCTCTGGTCAGAAATCGGGACGACGACGAGCGATGGTACCCATATCTTCACTCATCTTGAACTAATGGGACCGCACAAAGACCTGAAAGCAGGTAAAGTCATTACCCCAGAAGTTCCACAGGTACAGATTCAGTAAGTAGGTTTTCCTCTCCTGAGGTAGGAGAGGTGTTATGGGTGAGGTAAAAGCGTTTGAATGACGATAAAAAACAAGGCTTTTAAGCCTTGTTTTTTTAGTCTCCTGGCGCTATACTACCACGCATGGCAACGCTCTATATTGTGGCAACTCCGATTGGTAATCTTGAAGATTTCAGCCCGCGGGCGCAACGGATTTTGCAGTCCGCCGGTCTAATTG
>JAGONZ010000005.1 GCA_017992755.1 Candidatus Buchananbacteria bacterium
GGTAATACTGTGATCGTAGTTGAACATGATGAGCAAGTGATGTCAGCTGCTGATCATTTGATTGATATTGGTCCGGGCGCGGGGACGCTTGGCGGTGAAGTGGTATCAGAAGGGACCTTTGCCCAAATAAAAAAAGACAAACATTCGATCACTGGTCAGTATTTGAGTGGCGCCAAGCAAGTAGTGCTGCCGCACGAACCGCGCAAGGGGAATGGCAAGGCGATTGAAATTATCGGCGCCCGTGAGTTTAATTTGAAAAATATTGACGTCAAAATTCCGCTTGGCAAGTTAGTGGTGGTTGCCGGTGTTTCCGGTAGTGGTAAATCAACGCTCGTCTCAGACATTTTGGCCAAAGCGTTATCAAACAAATTTTATCGCACGAAAGAATTACCAGGTGCTCACAAAGAAATTCGCGGTCTCGATTTCCTTGATAAAGTAATTACGATCGACCAGTCACCAATTGGTCGGACGCCTCGCTCAAATCCAGCGACATATACTGGCGTGTTTACCTATATTCGTGACTTGTTTGCTGAATTACCGGAAAGTAAATTGCGTGGCTTCAAGCAAGGCCACTTTAGCTTCAACGTCAAAGGCGGCGGTCGCTGTGAAAATTGTGCTGGTGATGGGATGGTGAAAATTGAAATGCAATTCTTACCCGACGTATACGTTGAATGTGAAGAATGTCATGGTCGTCGATACAATCACGCGGCACTGGAAATCCATTACCAAGACAAAAACATTGCTGATATCCTTGACCTGTCAGTGGCCGAAGCGAAAAAGTTTTTCGGTTCATATAACCAAATCGTCGATAAGCTCGCGATTCTCGAAGAGGTTGGCCTTGGCTATTTGCGGCTCGGTCAAAGCGCTACCACGCTTTCTGGCGGTGAAGCCCAACGGGTTAAATTAGCCACTGAACTATCACGCCGACCAACTGGTCGGACGCTCTATATTCTCGATGAGCCAACTACCGGTTTGCATTTTGATGACATTCGTCGTTTACTCCAGGTTATCAATCGCTTAGTTGATAAAGAAAACTCGGTCTTAATTATCGAACATAGTCTCGAAGTGATTGCCGCTGCTGATTGGATTCTCGATCTCGGTCCAGAGGGCGGTTCGGGCGGTGGTCAGTTAGTAGCTGAGGGGACGCCGAAAGATATTATGAAAGTGAAGCAGAGTTATACGGGACAGTATTTGAAAGAGGTGATGAAAGGGGTTAAATAATAGACTACAGAAAACAGTGAGATGACTCACTGTTTTTTTGTGGTTAATTCACTAGCCACTTTTTTAGAAAAAGTAGCGCAAAAATCGCGATCTGTTATGCTGAAGCGCTGCTCCAGCACCAGAAACCCTAAGAAGATTCAAGACTCGCAGTGGGACCCAGCTGCTCAAACAGTTGAATGCTTCTAAGGGTTTCTGGTGCTTCCGTTGGGTCGCGCTTCATCATAAAAGGCTCGCAGGGCACTTTTATGTGATTGCCTTCAGATTATTTTTAACGAATTGAATAATTTCTCTCATTTTGCTAAGCTTCAGGCATGTCACAACCTCAATCATACAAAGATTTTTTAGCTACGGATGGCGAACAGCACTGGCAAGATCAGTGGTATGGTTCGGATCTGTTTCAGGCGAGCGATGATACTTCCAAGCCAAAGTATTATTCATTAATCGAGTTTCCTTATCCGTCGGGCGATGGGTTGCACACCGGGCATCCCCGCAGCTACACCGCGCTCGACATCGTTTCACGCAAGCGTCGAATGGAAGGATTTAACGTGCTATACCCAATTGGGTTTGACGCTTTCGGTTTGCCCGCTGAAAACTTTGCCTTGAAGACAGGGATTCATCCGCGGATTAAGACCGAAGAAAATATTGCCAACTTTACGCGACAACTCAAGTCGCTGGGCTTTTCGTTTGACTGGTCGCGGGTGATTAACACGACTGATGAGGAATATTATAGATGGACGCAGTGGATTTTTGCTCAACTATTTAAACATGGTTTAGCGTACAAGAAAAAAGTAGCGATTAATTATTGTACTAAGGACAAAGTCGCCTTGGCCAACGAAGAAGTGGTTAATGGCAAGTGCGAACGCTGCGGCGGGGAAGTAATTCAAAAAGAAAAAAACCAGTGGCTGCTGCGAATCACTGACTATGCCGATCGTCTCGATCGCGATCTTGATCTGGTTGATTTCTGGGACAAGATCAAAGTGCAGCAGCGCAATTGGATTGGGAAGAGTGACGGCGCTGAGGTTGTTTTTAAATTGAATGTCGCGGGACAAGAGCCTGGTAAATATTCTGTAACGGTATTTACAACTCGACCCGATACGATTTATGGCGTCACTTTTGTCGCAATCTCGCCTGAGTTGGCTCAGTCCTGGATTGAAATGGGTTGGAAAGCAACAAAAGAAGTTCAAGCGTTTACTGCCGCACAATTAAAAGAACGAGCGGAAGTTGTTGAAGGTGTTGAAAAAGAAAAAGTTGGTATCGATGCTGGTATCACAGCAATTAATCCAATTAATGGAGAAGAAGTCCCAGTGTGGATTGTTAATTATGTCTTGGGCAATGTCGGCACTGGCGCGATTATGGGTGTCCCGGCTCATGACGAGCGGGATTACGAGTTTGCTGAGAAGTATCAGTTGCCAATAAAATCAGTAGTTATCCCAAGTTTGGTAGATGAATCGAACCCGCCCCAAGCAGGCAAGGAGGAAACATTTAGAAACATGGTTTTGGCGATTGTGCATGATCCACGCACAGACAAGTACCTAACTCTAAAATGGAAGGCCCAGCCTTGGACTGGCTTTATTACTGGGGGAGTAGAGGCTGATGAAGATCGAGTCACTGCGGCTCAACGCGAGATCACTGAAGAAACTGGGTATTCAAATATTCGATTGGTGCGCAGTCTGGGAATGACCGAAGCGTTCTTTTACGCTGCCCATAAAGGTGTTAACCGTAAGACCTTGGGCGAGCACTTCTTATTTGAATTAGTTGATGACACTCAAATTGAGATTGCGAACGAAGAGCAAGAACTTCACGAAGTCCAATGGGTGACCTTTGAAGAACTGAAACAAATTAAGTTGCAACACGCCGAAGCTCCATTATTACTTGAGCGGATAGCCACTGGTAAAAATTTGTTTGTTGGTGATGGTATTTTGATTAATTCTGAAGAATTTGATGGGCTAACCATTGAAGCCGGCACACAACAGATTGTCGCCAAGCTTAAACAAGTTAGCGCCGGCCACGCCACCTCAACCTACAAGCTCCGTGACTGGGTATTCTCCCGTCAGCGGTACTGGGGCGAACCAATTCCACTGGTTCACTGTGACCACTGTGCGGCTAAAAAGCAAAAAGTGTTGCTGATTCATGGCTTTGAATCAACGAATGAGACCGGTTGGTTGCCATGGCTGAAAACCGAACTTGAAAAACAAGGCTTTGAAGTGATTGCACCAACAATGTCGACGGCGAAGAGTCCTTCAGTTGAAAGCTGGCTAGCTGAACTGTCTGCGGCTGCCAAAGATTTTGGTGAAGACGACATTATCGTCGGCTACAGTCTCGGAGGACAGGCGGCCATGCATCTCATTAAGCAGTTGAACACAAAAATTGCTCAACTCTTTATCATTGGTAATGTGCCGCTCAATCCAACGGCCGAGCAATGGACCGCCTTTGAAAAAGTTTGGCCAAACTCACAATCAGAGTTTGCCACCCTGAAATCTTTCATGTCAGTGCCGGTTGATTATGAAGCGGTAACCAAATTGGTCGGTGCGGCCACAGTTGTGATTTCTCAAGATGATTATATTTTTGGTCCAGAAGCTCAAAAACTTAAAAAGGCGGTACCCGCAGGTTGGCGCTATCTGATCTGGGACAATTTTGGTCACTTCAGCGACAAGCAACAGCCAGAATTACTCGAATTAATTTCACGCGCCAAGGTTTCCGGCTGGCGCTTAGTACCAGAATTACCTCTAGTCTTGCCGGAAGTCGAAGAATTCCGACCAGGTGAAGATGGTGAATCACCATTGGCATTGCTCACTGATTGGGTCAATACAACATGTCCAACTTGTGGCCAACCTGCAACTCGCGAAACTGACACGATGCCGCAATGGGCGGGGAGTTCGTGGTATTTCTTGCGCTATATTGATCCGAAGAATACTGAAGCTTTGGCGGATCCAAAGAAACTTGAGTATTGGTTTACCAAATCCCACGAAAAAAATGCCACCGGCATTGATTGGTATAACGGCGGTATGGAACACACCACGCTTCATTTATTGTACTCACGTTTTTGGCACAAATTCTTGTTTGACATTAATGTCGTACCAACACCAGAACCATACGCCAAACGCACCTCACAAGGAATGATTCTGGGTGAAGGGGGAGTTAAGATGTCCAAATCTTTGGGTAACGTAGTTAATCCCGATGAAATTGTGAAGCAATACGGCGCTGACACCATGCGCTTATATGAAATGTTCATGGGACCATTTGACCAAGCGATTCCTTGGGACCCGAAGAGTATTGTTGGTGTTCGACGGTTCTTAGAAAAGACTTGGAAGACTATCACTGAAAGCATTAAAGATGAAGCCGACACTAATGGCGCGATTCATTCGTTAATTAAGAAAGTAAGTGATGACATTGAGGGTTTGCGTTTTAACACCGCGATTTCTTCGATGATGGAATATCTCAATGGTATTCAGCGAGAGGAATATTCACTTGATAAAGAATCCGCTCAGTCATTCTTAAAATTATTATCACCATTTGCGCCGCATATCGTTGAAGAATTATGGCAGCAGCTTGGCCATGCTGAAAGTATTACGCATGAATCATGGCCAGTGGCTGATGAATCAAAAATAATTACCGACTCAATCACGATCGCGATTCAGGTGAATGGCAAAGTGCGCGGCACAATTACCGTTGCCCCGGATACTTCCGAGGCTGAGGTTATTGCTGCAGCGAAAGCTGAGCCTAATGTTGCTAAATATCTTGAAGGCGCAGAGATTAAAAAGACGATTTACGTGCCAGGGAAGTTAGTCAGCTTCGTCATTTAATATTTTAGGCACTACACCACACCCCGCCGCTATTGTCATCCTTGCGAACGCGAGGATCCTACACACAGCACTACACAAAACTCCTTAACACGTTACGCCATTTCGTACCAAGAGCGTTTTGTGTTATGCCACCTGTAAGATCCTCGATCACGTCGGCCCTTAGCCCATTAAAAGTGGGCGGCCGACGCGTCAAGGATGACAAAAGAAGAGAGGATGAGTGATTGACAATAATCCCAGCATTCTTTAGTATCTAAAGCAGTTCGTTAAAAGGCTCGAGGGTTTTATGGTCAGTCTTAGCCTGAGATGCTAAGCACGTAGGAAACTCTAGCCACTACTCGAGGAAGAGTGGTCATGTCAAAAAAATCGATAGTTCATCTCCGGCCAGAAGACGTCAGGGTCAATCTTGAGTTATTGTCTCAGTACGGTGTTCGATGTGAGCACTGGAATATTCTGCGTCAACCAGGCCGAGAGAAAGAACTCAGACGAGTAGTGAATGCCTTGAAGGGGTGGAAGCATGCCGATTCCATTCCATATCAGGCTGCGAGTGGTATCATGAAGCCCACCCAATTTTTCGGCCCGGCACAGTGGCGTAACTTCTTCGGAGTCGTATTCTCCAAAGAGCAGCGGAGGCAATTCGAAGAGTTTCCGTGGAGTGCCGAGGTGCTGCAGCACCGTTACTCTGACGATAAGTATGAGAGCGGGGAGTTTATGCATCGAATGGATCACGAGTATTACTTCGCTTTTCTGGCGCCAGACCGCTGGATAGATGGCGACCCGCTGACGATTCTCAAGTGGTACGAGATCCTGCAACAGCGAATTGAAAACGGTGCGCCAGGCCCGCTACTTGATCCTGAGCATTCTCGATACCAGAGTTTGTTTGGACTTCCGGATAAGTTCCCTAAGGAAGAAGTTCTGGAAGCCAGTCGCCAGTTTCTGACCGAGACAACGCCCACGTTCGGCTGGTACTTGATGCGGGTTGAAGATCAGGAAGGTTTGTGGAGGAGAGAGGATCAATACAATTGTACTGAGTTGCTGCTGCCAAACCACCGGACAGCCACGGCTATTGAACGGATCTTGATGCACAGTTGCTATTACTTGCTTAACGGTACTTACCTGAAGCAAGACGGCGATGATTACCATGGAGGCGTGTGTGCCGACGAGCCACGCAGGCCCGGGATGTCTGGCAATAGTCTCTTGCCTCACCCCCAGGTTAAATGCCGGTCGAAGTGTATTCATCTCGGTGAAGATAGCTACTTCAGTCAGCATCAGGATACGCGCCACTACCCAGTAACGCGCATACCAGGCCACTAACAATTCAGCCGCGCACCCCGAGGTGCGCGGCTTTCCTATTAATTTTGCTATACTGATTAGATGAAGATTATCACCTGCGACAATTCCTGGTCTGAACGCTGGGACCAATTTGTAGCTCACTATGCGCCTGATGGCGGCTTATTGCAGTCTTGGACGTGGGGCGAGTTTCAGACGCGCATGGGTAAATCAGTTTTTCGATTGGCCGCTACCGAAGATGATCAACTCGTGGCCGTTGTCCAAGTGATTCAGATGCCGTTACCACTTGGCAAATGCTATTATTACATTCCCCGCGGACCAATTATCAAAACTGAGAGCGAACACATTTTATTTCCCCAGCTCCAATTCGCTCAAGCTGCCCTCGCCGAATTATTTGCCCACTTAAAAAAACAAGCTCGCTCAGACAAAGCGCTCTTTTGTCGGTTTGATCCGCCGTGGCTCGATGATCCAGCGACGCAGAAAACTATCGGCAGTTGGAAGTTTAAAGCCAGCGGTCACGTTGAGCCGAAACAAACGTTGATTCTTGATCTGACTCAGACGGAAGGCGAGTTGCTCGCGGCGATGAAACCAAAAACTCGTTACAATATTCGCGTCGCGCAAAAGCACAACATCGAAATCGCTGAAGGCGTCGAATATTTTGATGACTTCTGGGCCTTAACCCAGCGAACTTCTGAACGACAAAAGATTAAGTCGCACCGCCAAGCCTATTACAAACAACAGCTCGAAACGCTGGCAGCAAAGGGCTTGGCCACCTTGTTAGTAGCTCGCGACAATGGACAAGTGATTACGGCCAATATTGTCACGTACTTTGGCGCTACCTGCACGTATCTTCACGGTGCTTCGGATGATCGCCATCACAATAAAATGGCGCCTTATTTATTACAATGGCAAACCATGCTCCGCGCCAAAGAAAAAGGGTATGCGTCGTATGATTTGCGCGGCGTTGACGCCGAGCGATATCCCGGGATTACTCGGTTCAAATTAGCGTTTGATCCCCAGCGAGAAGTTACCACCTACGTCGGCAGTTGGGACGACGTCTACAGTACGATTTGGTATACTGCCTATAACAGCTTACGCAAATTCATTTAGTGCATGCCTCGTCGACAACTACCACTTATCCAATCAGTATTTGTTAAGAAGTTACGGCCGCAGCTCAAAGAGCTGTACAGCTCTGCCGTAATTTTTAATTTCGCCTTGGCAGCGGTAAATATTTTCGAGCCAATTTTTCTCTACGGTATTTTCGCGCATTTGTATCACCCGCGCGAAGCTTTGGCTGCCGTGCTCTGGTTCTATGTCCTGGTGTATGTCCTGTATTTCTTTATCGTACCACTTGGCGCCAAACTTGCCTTGCAAATCGGCTACGAACGAACCATGAGTCTTGGTAGCTTATTGACGATTGGGTTTTACATCACCTTATTTGCAGCGAGTACTCAGCCCTTACTTATTGCTGTGGCGGCCGTGGTGTATGCTGTTTCCAAAACCCTGTACTGGCCAGCGTACCATGCTGATTTTGCGCGCTATTCAGTTGATGGTCAGCAAGGCCGAGAAATCGGCAACTTGATGTTGCTCCTGTCGGTCGCCCAGATTTTTGGACCGCTCGTTGGCGGCGTACTGATTAAGTTTTATGGGTTTTCAATCCTGTTCTTCGTCGCCTCGCTCATCGCCTTGCTCTCGACCGTGCCGATGTTGGTGACGGGTGAGCGATTTAAGGCGAGTTACTTTTCCTATTTTGATTCGTACCGTCGCTTATTGAGCCCCGACAATCGCCGGCGAGTGATTGCGTACTTCGGCTTTGGCGAAGAATTGTTGGCGATGGTCGTGTGGCCTATTTATATATTTATTGTTATTAAAGATTTTGCGGGTGTCGGGTTGCTCGTGGCCCTGTCAGTGTTGGCGACAACATTGACGTTGCTCTATGTCGGCCGGGCGGCGGACATGACCCGTGGCGCAATTCTGCGCTATGGCACCGCACTTTACATTATAAGTTGGTTGTTGCGCACGTTGACTCGAGGCGTGCTTGGGGTGTTCGCCGTTGACCTATTTGGCCGCGTGGCCAAAGAAGCAATCTCAATTCCTTTGACGGCGCTGACGTATGAACGCGCCCAGGATACGTCTGTCATGAAGACAGTTCTGCTGTTCGAAATGTCATTGGTCGCTGGTAAAATTTTGGCAGCAGTGCTAGCATTAGGAATCTTAGCCATGACTGACGCCGGATGGTGGCAAATTTTCTTGCTTGGCGGCGCTTTTACGGCTTTATATGGCTATTTCCTGCCTCGAATTCAACGCTAACGATTATGATTGACCTTAAAGCCCTCAAACAAGTTGCTGCTCAATATGACATTACCCCCAACAAGCTTCGGGGGCAGCATTTTTTAATTAACCAAACTATCGTTGACCAAATTATCACGGAGGCTCATTTAAATCCAAGTGATACTGTTTTGGAAGTGGGCCCCGGTTTGGGAGTCCTAACCAATGGATTAAGTAAAGCGGCTGGACGAGTGATTGCGGTCGAAGTCGATACGGCGATTGTTAAGTATTTGCAAGCACAGCTTTTTGAACGGGTTGAAGTCGTCCATGACGATATTTTAAAACTCCATCGTGAAAAATTAGGGCTCGAAAATTTTGGGTATAAAGTCGTGGCGAATGTACCGTATAATATTACTGCGCCAATTATTCGCACCTTTCTCGAGCCAAAAACCTTTAAAGATGTTGAGTTGCCGCGGCCAGCAGAACTAGTCTTAATGGTCCAAAAAGAAGTGGCTGAACGGCTCACGGCGCCAGCAGGGAAGTTAAGTGTTATTGCAATCGCCGCCCAATTTTATAGTGATATTGAATACTTATTTACTGTGCCGAGCGAAGATTTTTGGCCACAACCAAAAGTGGATTCAGCGGTGATTCGGATTACGATCAAACAATCATTGCCAAATGTCGATCAAAAACAATTATTTCGTTTGGTAAAAATCGGCTTTGCAGCTCGACGGAAGCAATTGCAAAATAATCTGTCTTCAGGCTTGCATATTTCGGCGACTGAAGCCAAAGAGTTATTAGAAAAAATGAATTTGCGCGCCGATATTCGCGCTCAGGATTTGACGGTTGAACAATGGATTGAGTTAAGTAAGTTGACTGTTGACCGCTAACCCCTTTAGTTTAATAAAACCGCATCTCTTGGTGTGGTTTTTAGTTTTTAAAAGTGAACTGCGAGACTTTTATGATGAAGCGCGAACCAGCGGAAGTGGCGAAAACCCTTAGAAGTATTCAACTGTTTGAGCAGCTGGGTCCCACTGCGAGTTTTGAATCTTCTTAGGGTTTATATTTTTTTATTACTTTTTTCTAGAAAAAAGTGACGAGTGAACTGCGATATAAATTTAAATGGGGAGATCCCCGCCGCCGCGGGGATGACAAATAAAAAAGTGGATGACAAAGCGCACAGAGTGGGATGACAATAGAAAGGCTGAGATGACTTGGATTCTCAACTCACTTTATGGCGTAATATAGTGTCAGGTGGACGAAAATATGCTATACTAAAAATAGTAATTTTTTATCCACACACATGGAAGGTGGACAGTGGGACGATCAAGTTAGTGATGCAACATCAGCACCACTAGCCGTGGTTGATACAAGATCAAAACAAGAAAAAACGGTCATTGCGGCCGTGATTTTAGTTGCTTTTTTAGCCGTTGTTCTTGGCTTTACTCAACTTTCACGCGGCTTTAATCAACCGTTTGTAACATCCACCAATAAAGCACCAGTTGTTACGGCCGAACAGTTGGTCGCTCTCGAAACTAAAGACACTGACGGCGATGGTCTGAGCGATTACGTCGAAACCACCCAACACAAAACTAGTCCATACCTAGAAGACAGCGACAGCGATGGTATGACGGATAAAGCTGAAGTCGATGCTAGTTATGACCCGAACTGTCCAGGTACCGCTAGTTGTTTAGCTACAAATTCCGATGCTACCGGCAGTTCATCAGTGCCAACAATGCAAACCGCAGTTGGCACCACCCAAACCGTTGATTTAGTCGCTGTTCGACAGGCCCTAAAAGCCAGCGGTGCCACTGACGCTGAAATCGCGTCTCTGAGCGATGAGCAATTGGCATCATTGTACCAGCAAGCAACAGCTAATTATGGTGGCCAATTCAATGCGGGGACGCCCACTACTGGCACTCAAGTATCAGCATCAGCCCAGCCAACCGGCAACCTTGACCTTTCAAGTATGAACATTACGTCACTGGCTGATCTCCAGAAGCTAACTGGCGCCCAGATTCGACAGCTCATGATCAGTCAAGGCGCGCCGGCTGCAGTGCTCGAACAGGTGAGTGACGACCAGTTGAAGACGATGTTTATGCAGCAATTGCAGACTAAGACCCAGCAGCAATGAAGTCATACTACTGGAAGCTAGGAGTAGTTGTAGTAATTGGCGTTACTGGTTTTTTGTTGTCTCCTTTAGGAGTTCGGGCTCAGATGTATTCCTTGCCGGATGCAAGTATTGATAATGAATATGCGGCACAAGCGGCGATTGCCGAGTGTGAACTTACAGCCGCTGAAGGGCTTACCTGTAATGCGGCAGATTGTACAGTGGCCTTGTCAACGCAGTTATTAGCCCTTAAACAATGTCTGGCTGCTGCGGAGAAAGCGAACGCTAGCCTGGTTACCACTAATGCGTGGACGGTATTTTTAAAAGACTTAGGTGAGCGTCAACTGGAGCAAGAACGACGCGCGGCCTGGGCGAACATTTTCAAAACCACCCTCGGTCAATTCTCCCAGCGTTTAGCGTACGACACCGCAACCTGGATTGCTTCGGGTGGTAAGGGTCAGCAACCATTGTTCATTACCGAAGGTTGGGGTGCCTATTTACAAAACACCGCCGATCAAACTATTGGTACCTTTATCGGCTCGATTGATAAGGAGTTCGGGACTAATTTGTGTGAGCCAAAATTCGGCGTCAAAATTCCCTTGATTCGTGGGCTTGATCCTCGGGCGCCGCGGGCTCCACGATGTACCTTTAGTACGTTCATGAACAATTGGGAACAGGCGGTCACTAATCCTCAGTTTACAACAGAGTATGTTAACTTTTTGCAGCCAGGTGAAAATGACATTTCAAGCTTCTTAATTTTACAAACTGGCTTAGGTAAGAAACAAGACGACGAGTTCAAAGCCTCGTTATTCCAGATGTTATCAGGACAAGGCTATAAGGATGTCACCAACTTTGTCGGCAAAATCCTGACGCCTGGAACTTTTATTCGCGAGCAATATGGAGTCAGTCAGAACAAAGCTAATACTGCCAACGAAGTATTTACAGGTACAGTGTGGGATTTCGTCCAAACATTCCTCGATACCCTAACGGCGAAACTGATCAGTAATTTGCAGGCTGGTTTTTTCAGTGACTCAGCTAGTGGTGGTAGTGGCAGTGGTTCAAATTTCCGTTTGCCTAATCTTTCAGGGCTTCTTAATCCCGATGCTTCGCCATACACCGAAGGCAGTCAAGGAGCAGCGGAACGGTTCTCTAATTTAGTTGAGAATCAAGGCACGGTTACCGGGCCTTATGACATTTTAAATAAGCTGCTCCAGTGTTCCGATGCGGCCAAAACCAATCTTGGGCCAACTGATTGTGTCATTGATAATGCCTTGGCGTTGGCGATCCGCAACAAGACCTTGGTGAAGAACCTGCCAGCCGAAATTAAAAATCGCCGCTTTGCGCCGCCCGTTAACACGGTCAGCAATCCGCAGACCGAGCTGACGCGCCGCAACGTGACAATTCTGCGTAAGTACCGCATCGTGCCAGTCGGTTGGGATGTCGCCGCCAAAAAATTATCCGAAACCACCGATCAGAACTCTAAGATCTATACGCTTGGAGAGTTGGTTGAGGCCTACAACAACTCATCATCGCCTTTCTATCAACTGATCAACCCAAACTGGGTCCTCAAGGCACCGGAATTGTTCTGTCGTCGCGAAGGGTTTGGCGACAAAAATGATTTTGCCAATTCCCAAGACAATACTGTTCGTCGAGCTAGTTATTGTGCTGATGAACAACAATGTCTCAAGGAAGACGAAAATGGCAAATGTATCAGTTATGGCTATTGTACCGAAGAACGCCGCAACTGGAATTTCGGGACCAAGGTCTGTAATCCAGTGTTCAACAGTTGCCGTACGTATACCACGGCTGGCGGTGCCAATGTTTCTTATCTTGCCAATACGCTTGATTACCGAGATTGTAACGCGCAAAATGCGGGGTGTCGTTGGTATTCACTGGCGCTCAATCCAGTTGATAATACGTGGTTGCATACGGCGCCGGAACAACTATTGGTCGCTAACCAATCAGTAGCCGTACCAATTACCGTCCAAGGTGGTGATTGGCGAGTTCGTGAGTGGCACAACCGCAGTGGAAACGGTCGCGTCGTGATGGAGCAACAATGTACGCCAGCAACCTGTACCGCCGATCAAGGGTGTACGTTCCAAACCGATCCCGACGGCTCGCGCTATTGTTCATTTGGCGGTGCGAGCTGTACGGTTGCTGTTGGTGGTATCCGCTGTCCGCTGACCACGTGTACCGAAAATCAGAACATACTCTCAGGTAGTAATGCGGACTTTGCTCGCTGTGACAGTGAGCTGACGAGTCCTGATGGCTGGAACACCACCGGTTCAGCTGAGCATACCTGTGCCTTAGGTGTTGGCCGCAATAACAATGCGTTCGAACTTACGCCGCTCACGGCAGGTTCAGAAGCAACCACAACCTCAGCGACAGTTACCGTTGAACCTAACTCACAGTACTCCTTGTCATTTTGGGCCTGGCCCAAAACTGTGACTGGCGGTACATTTACTGTTCGGGTGAAGGCGGGGACTGTCGAACGATCAGTTTCGATCACGGCGACAACGAATACCTGGCAGGAGTACGCCCCGAGTGGCGAAACGCCATACTTAACGATTCCTGATGGCGTGACCACTGCCCAAATCGAAATTGTTTCTGACGCCGCGGCCAGTGGTTCAGTCTTAATTGATGATATTTCACTCAAAAAAGTTGCTTCGAGTTGCGCGGCACGCAGTGTCTATGCCTATAGTTCAATTACTGAAACCAAAGCTGATAAAGAAATTTATTTTGATCGTGATGTTCAGCAGTGCCAAGCCACCGCTGCTGGGTGTAGCGAATTTATCCGCACGGCGCCAGGACTGGGCAGTAATTTATTACCAAACGCCAGCTTTGAAATTGTTGACCCAACTAATGCCGATGAGGCTCGTGGTTGGCTCGGTGCCGGTCGGCGCAGTACCGAACGGGTGCGTACCGGCAACCAGTCGGCCGCCGTTAATATTAGTGCTAATGCCGTTGAGGTCTCAAGTGCGGTCAATCCAGCAGTACGACTTGAGGCTAATCAACGTTACGCCCTGTCTGCTTGGGTGTATTCAACCGTAACCTCCACCCTCCAACTTAAATTAAAAGGCACTAATTTTGAAGAAGTTAAGCCGGCTGAAATCCAGCTCGGTAGTTGGCAACGGGTATCGTTGGTGGTGACGACGTCTGCTCAGATCGATGCTGCTCAAGCGATTATTGATGTGAGTTTAACGCCAGTGCCCGCTGGCTATCCCCAAGGCGGTCGCGTCTATATTGATGACGTCAAGTTAGAGGCCGTTACTGCTGGTGCGACCGGTCCTTCGGAATTTAGCAGTTATGAATCATCAACGCGACCACCAGCCCAAATTGCTAATCTTAAAAAAGCCCCTGATTATTATCAGTGTTATCTTACCGATCAAAATAATCAGAATTCTTGGCCACAGAATCGCGACCAATTAAACACTGTCTTACAAAAACGCACCGCGCAGTGTGGGAGTTACGCCCAGGTCTGTACGCCCCAGGAAGTTGGGTGTGAACTCTATACGCCAACAACCGGCGGGAATCCAGCCGTGCCAGGACGGGTGACAAGCGCAGATTTCTGCCCGGTCGAGATTCAAGCCGGCAAGGAAATTGGTATCTGTGACGGCTACCAAGTATACAAACAAGAAACTTCAAGCTTTAGTACGGGTCGCTTCACACAATTCATCGCTAACAACACCCCAAAGTACTGTTCAGCGGCTGCTGCTGGGTGTGATGAATTTACCAACCTTGATGCTGCCACTCAAGGTGGTGAGCAGCGTGAATATTACACCGAACTTCGTTTGTGTCAGAAGCCTGGTGGTGATGATGCTAACTATTACACCTGGGAGGGGAGCGATACGACTGGGTATCAGTTGAAAGCGTTTACTTTGAAGCGCAGTACGGTGAAGCGCACCGAAGATACGTCGGCCACGCCACCATGTACGTTCACTAAATACAACAACGCAACCGGTGCGAGTGTCTGTGCGGATGCTGACCCTGCATATACGAACAGCCAATCTGGCTATTGTGCCAAAGCTGATATCGTAGCTGGCAATTCTGATTGCCGTGAGTTTTATGATATCAACGGCGATACTAGCTACCGATTGCTGTCACACACCGTCACTTCAAGTAATAACTGTCATCCATATCGCCGCACCCAGACTCAAGTTGATCTCGCCACTGCCAAAAATGATTGTGAGAACACCCAGGGTTTCTGGAATGCCACAAACGAATGTGTCTACCAAGCAATTCCACGCGAAGGTAAGCAGTGTTCGGCGGCCGTTAAGGGGTGTCGCGAGTACACGGGGAACCGCGGCAATAATCTGCGCAACGTCTTCTCGAGCACGTTTGAAACTGGTGTTGAAGAGTGGAAGTTTGGCACCTTGAGCAATGAAGCCAGTTACCCAGGTGGCGTGTCTCTGCAACGCAGTGGCGGTCAGTTGGTGCGGCCAGTAACGATTACTAAAAACAAAGCGTATACACTGACCTTCTGGGCCAAAGCTGCCAGCACGACCGCGACCGTCGAGGCGATTCGCTTCGGAAACTCACCAAACAAAGAAGATTATTTTGCCAGCAATAATCTCAGGGATGGTGTTCAAACAGTGCCTGGACCAATTACGTTAACTTCCGAATGGAAGCAGTACTCGCTGGGCCCGGTGTTTGTCACGTGGGGTGAAAATACTTTTGTCGACCAACTCGAACTTGATATTCAATCAGGGACGGTGTTTATCGATACCGTCACCCTCAAAGAGGTGCAACAGAAAGTCTATCTGGTTGAAAATTCCTGGTTCACGCCAATTGCTTGTGATAACAAGTATGAAAATCCAACCGGTACTAATTCTGACGGCACAACCAATAATCGACTGACTCCCGGTGAAATGATCGGCTGTGTGGCGTATCGTGATCGCACTAATGCCACCATCCACGTCAAGTCATTTGACCGCTTGTGTCGACCGGAAGCGGTTGGTTGTGAAGCGCTGCTTGATACGCATAATTCTGATAGTGCCTACGAACAAGAATTCAACACGGACGAGGCCACGAGTGCGATCACGGTACCGGCCGACAATCTTATTTACCTGGTCAATGACAAGAAATACAGTTGCGCTGGTGGCGATAAGGGTTGTACCGCTGTTGGGTTGCCAAAGTTTAATGCTGATGATGAGTTAGTCACCTACGACACGGTATATCTTAAGAATCAGCCTGATCGTTACGGCACTGATTTGTGTCGTAATAAAGAGTTGTGGTGCGAAGAATTCAAAGGCGGCACTCAAACAGCGTATTTCAAAGACCCTCGCAGCCGTGTTTGTGAATACAAGCAAGTTGCTGGTGCTTCAGGTTGGGTGAAGCGTGGCACCACCGAACCGTGTGAAGTCACTGAATATCAAACGATTGGCCAGGGCCAAGCCGGTGGCGTCAAACAGCCAATTGGGTGGTTTGATAACCTGACCGGCACGCCGACGGGCGTGCAGCCATGGGCAGGTATGTGCCCGGCCGCTCAAAATAGCTGCAGTGAATTTATTGACCCTCTCGGCCCAATTTATAATTCCACGCTGCTTAACGGTGATTTTGAATCTCCAATCACCACCGCCAATTGGTATCAAATAGATAGCAATCCGGTGTCCGCTGCCGCATCAGCAGAAACCAGCAACGATACCTATGTATGGGCAGCCGCTCAAAATGTACGATTGCAGGCCAATAAGTTGTACACACTCAGCGCTCGGGTCGAAGGCAGTGTTGCCCTTGCCATTACTTGTGGCGGTACTATTTGGTCACCTGATGACAGTATGAATAATGGGCAGTTAATTGCCTCGGGTGCTAATACGAACACCCAGATTAGCGGCCGCTTCTACGTGGGCGATCGAGCCGATGCCTGTCGCTTAGTTGTTCGGTCGCGCACACTAACTCCTGGAGCCGCTGATCCTAACCTGGGCAAGATTTATGAAGTCAGCTTAGTCCCGACTGGTGTGTACTATGCACTCGGTGATGCGGTTGATCGTCGCAGTTGTAACAGTTTGGCTGATATTAATAATGGTTGTATCTTAGTCAATGATCGCAGCCAGCTTGATTACGCCCAAACTGATCCGACCAAACGAACCCGCAGCACGCTCCGCTACGACACTGACGCTACCTACCAAAAACAGTTAACTGATCCTGATCAAAAACCAGTGTCAGTTGAAGCGCGCGATAATGAAGCGGCTGATAGTAACACCTTAATCAAAGTGACGCCTGATCGGACCTGTGCGGCGTGGTTGCAGTGTACGACGTATGAAAAGGATAGTAAGTCGACAGATGCGAAATCTGGATATGGCAATTTTGACCGCT
Source organism: Candidatus Buchananbacteria bacterium (assembly GCA_017992755.1). Classification (GTDB taxonomy): domain Bacteria; phylum Patescibacteriota; class Patescibacteriia; order 2-01-FULL-39-33; family 2-01-FULL-39-33; genus JAGONZ01. The sequence continues at coordinate 17,002 of JAGONZ010000005.1, forward strand.
GTCTGGATATTAGTCTATGTACTTCACTGGGAGAAAATGGCGAATGTAATCAATTAGCGCCAACACCAGCTAGTCCAACGATTGAAACCTACGGCACACAGTCACTTAATAAAACGGGATATAGCATTATTGACCTCCTGCCGTTTGCTCAAATGACTCAGACAAGTTCGGCGGCCACAGTAATCAATGGCAACTTTGAATCAGTGTTTGGGAAATCTAGCGAGCCGATCGGGTGGCGTCCCTATGAGGGAGAGTCTACGGATAGCATTGTAATTGGCGTCGGTCCTGATCTCAAACCGCTTACGCAACCTAACAATGGCTGGACCGCTGATCGCTACAGCGTGATCTATGATCCGAAAAATACTCTTGAAGGCTCAAGTTATGTTCGCGTTAATACCAAATACCACGCAATCTCTGATCCGATTGATGTTGAGCCCGGAAAGACGTATACGCTCACTGCCTGGATTAACACGCTTGATCTTAAGCCGGCAGACAGCGCATCACCGGCCAAGGCGGAGATTCTTATGGGGTATGGTGATAATTCAGCAAGCTGCTCCGCATCACCAGTGCCATGTATTAAGACAGAGCTCCAGGTTGCTGCCGGCCAGAACTGGACTAAAGTAACATCAAACTTTACTACTCCTGCTAATGCCCGAGAGCTTACCTTGACACTAACCAATTTCCGGCTAGGAGGTGATGTGGTCTCCGGCTTCAGCCGTTTTGACGCTATCTCAATTAAACCAGTCCTTAAGGTTGACGATCAGCGTACAATTGATCGAAGTTGCCGCGTCTATCCAGCTCAGGACGCTGCTTCCTGTCAATACATTAATAACAACAATGTTTTCTATGGGCTGCTCGGCTATTGTCTCACGAGAGATCCACAGAACAGCAAGCAATGTCTCCAGTGGTGGCCAATTGACCAACTTTCAGGTGAGAGCCAAGATGAGATTTCTAGTTACAATGCCCAACGGCCACTTTATTACTGTGTTAATAAGGGTATTACTCAAGTTAATGTCGGCGCTAACAATGCCTTAGTCAGAATTAATACTCGTGAGGGCAGTGGATTGCAATCTCTTGATAGCGGCAAAGAAGTTCATGTAGTGCCGCTGGAAATTAATAACGGTTACCGGGCTTTGATGCGCTATCCATATGTCAGCCGACTTGATTTTGGCGGCGTCTTCGGCATGATTGGTAGTAGTATTACGGGTGGTGTTGGGGTGCGGGCGCAGATGTGGAATAATAAAGTAGCGATTCAACGGACGCCAATTATCTCCACTGCTGGTCTTGACCCCGTGGATATGATTTTGTCCATTGCTAGTCAGTTTGGCTTAACGGAATTTACCGAAGATCTTACCCAGGCTACACAACCAGAGCCTCAATCAGAACCATCTGAGGGCTGCGGATTTCTCGATTTCGGATGTTATATAGATGCTGTCGGAGGGGCCATAGTCAAAGCAGCTACCGACTTTATTAACGGTATCGTAGATAAGTTTACTTTCAAGCCGGAGGACCGCTGGGGTGGCTGGGGTATGAAGTTTGCTATAATTCAAGACATGAAAGTACTGATTTTCCTGCCTTGGCACGGTGCGGTCGGAATTCAAAATGATCCTTTAGTGTCGGTGTTAGCGCAAACTGGAATTCTGGGTGTTGATGGTGGCAGCTTCGGTATGAAGATTATTACTGATCAGGATAGTCAATATAAAGGCAAGCTCACTGACCCTACCCCGGGTATTACGGGGGATATTTTGGGCGTCGCTTGGTTTATGGATTCAGCCACCGACTCACACGTCAAAGGCGCCGGGATGATTGGCGGTATCTCCGCAAAACTTAATCTCGAGTATTGCTCAGAGATTGTCCAGGTAGTAACAGCCGCTGGTACCAATAAAGCCTGGACCGGCCGCCTCAGCTCGGGCTCGATGTTTACCAGTCTGGATAATGATTGCGTGCTGGATAGTGAAGAGGAGTCGCCAGTTACTACCTACGCAGCGCTAGTTGCTAATTTTCCAGCGCATTGCGCAATCAAGGAGTCGGGGCCGTATACGGTCAAGGGCTACAAGTACTCAACTGATTACAAACCATTCGGTGCAATCGTGCCGCCATCCACCGGACAATATCCTTACAATTGGGACAGTAAGGACGCTATTGGTGTGCAACCGCTGTTTTATGAAATCGCTGATCCGAGCAAGCCGGCACCTGGACAGTCACGAATGGGTCAGACGCATACAGTCCCAAATCTTCAACGGCTATTTGCAAAAACCTATGGTGTTTGGAGGTGGGATCGGGATAATTCTCGGTATGTACAGGATGCTAATTCAACGTACAGTTGGAATCCGCCGACACAAGAATGCCAAGACCAGGGATCAGGCCGACGGCCCCCAGAGCTTCTAAACGGCGCCTTGAACCCGGGAGCGTACTGTTATGTTAAGCCAACTGTTACCAATCTCGTACCAGAACCACGCACGATTACTAGCAGTGGCGCTCAGCGCCTGAGTTTCAACGTCACCGTTGATCCTGAGCAATTGCCATTGCGTTCATACACGATTTATTGGGGTGACACTACAACGGTCATGAGTGGTGCGTCGCTACGCGATCGTGCTAACGCCGCCAACCCATTTGTCATGTATCATTTCTATGACTACCGAAAATTAGTCGCCCAAGATCAACCAGGAACTGCTGACGGCATTGATTGTTCAGGCGCCGAACAGTGCAAAGTGACAGTTCGCGTCGAAGTGCGTGACAATTGGGGGATTGCGAGTGGCAACGGACAAGGGTTTGTGCCGGTGGTGGCGACGACTGATATAACTGTGAGGAAATAGGCTTAATGCTGTATTATGAAAAACCTATTAAATAAATTCAACAAAAAAACGATTATCTCACTTTGCGTAGTTGCTTTTTTTGCTTGTCTGATGCCTTTCCAGCAAGTTCAGGCCTGGTCATTTTCTGAATGGTGGAGTTCAGTGGAGTGGGGCTCACAGTACGAGGCTACAATGTTGAATAATAAATTAAACGCAGATAATCAACTATTTGTTGACATACAAAAAAGAGCTGAGGCGGGTGAAATTACTCCGGAGCAGGCTAAAAAAGAGGTCGAGGCTATAGTTACTCAGAAAAAGTTTAAAGAGGTAAGTGACCAGGCAGTAGCCGCTGGAGGAGATCAATCCAATTCCATTGCCAATTTCATCGGCTGGGTTCTGTTCTATATCGCCTCAGCCTTTAGTGCAATCGTTTCCTTCTTGATTAGTATGATGATCACGGTTGCTCAGTATAATAATTTTCTTGACCACAAAATTGTTATCACCGGCTGGCAGATTGTTCGCGATGTATGCAATAACTTCTTTATTATCGCACTGTTGATAATCGCGGTTGCTACTATTTTGCGGCAACCCGGTAATTATCAATACCAACAAGCAATGCCGAAGCTGTTGCTGATGGCGGTGCTGATTAATTTTTCCAAAGTATTCACTGGGATTTTGATTGATGCCTCGCAGGTGTTTACTTTGTACTTTGCCAGTGCCTTGTCCAAAGAAGGTAAAGGAATTATTTTATACGCCCTAGGACTTTATAATTATTATCAAGCAGGTTGGGCTGGCACGCCTGACATCTTTGGTAATTGGCAAATTGTGCTTCAGTTATTATTAGCCTTGATCCTCTCGGTGATCGCGGCAGTAGTTGTGATTTCAATTGTCGGGGTCTTGATCTATCGCATTGTCACCTTGTGGTTCTTAGTTATCTTATCGCCAGCAGCGTTTTTGGCGTACGGCATCCCAGGCCAGAGTGGGCGCTTTAGTCAGTGGCTGGGGAAGTTAAGTAAAGAACTTATTGTGGCTCCGGTGATGTTATTCTTCTTATATCTATCATTGTTTGCAGGAGCTGTTGATCCGGTAAACCCCCAATCAATTTCTGGCACCAACGGGAAAACACTTGATGCGGCTCAAGGCCAGATCGGTGTGCCGGGAACAACCGGGGCAAGTGGGATTGATATAAATCAGACAGCAGAAAGTGCCGATCCGTTTGGCTCGGTCACCGAACAATTAATTAATTTTGGATTGATTATTGGTCTCATGGTCGGCAGTTTAATGGCTGGTCAACAGATGGGGGCTCAGGGATCAAAGATGGCTGGGGCCGGGATGGGTAAGCTTAATGCAATACGGAATAAAGGAACGGCGTGGACTGGTGGTAAAGTGGCCCGGACAGGACTTACTGTTGGTGGTGGCGCTATAGTGACCGCTGGAAAAATTTTGAATGTGATAGATAACCCACTTGGAAGAGGTGTGCAGAGTGTGGGTAAAGTTGGCATGAACTGGGCAAGCGATTTGCGCCAAAAACGCACTAAAGATCTGGTTGAAAAACGGAAGAAACAACTGGAGAAACTTGGCATGGGTGAGAAGACCGCTGATGAGGCTCAAAGATTACTTGAAAGCGCTAAAACTAAGGCAACGAGCAATGTTGCGGCCGGAGCTGCGATTGGCGGTTTGGCTGTGGCGACCGGCGGCGCTGCCTTGCTGCCTATATTGGGTGGTGCGGCACTTGGCGGAGTAGCTGGCGGCGGAGTGTATGCAACTGGACTCGGTGCTAATAAATGGGCAAAAAGCCGAACAGCGGCGGGTAAAGGTGCAAGTAATTGGAATAAGGTACTTACTAGTGTTGGTACATTAGAAGGATTGACAACTAACACTACGCTTGGCGCTGCCAAATCAATGAATAAAGAAAATAATGACGCCAAGCAGACGATGACTCTGATGAAGGACGACCCAAATTTCTTGGACGATGCTTCAGGTAGCTCATTCTCCTCTTCAAATAAAATTAGCTCGGCTCAGAAAAAGCTCTGGGACCAATTAGGAGTGGATGCGACTGCAAGTCCTGATGCTGCTGCAGCGCGCCTGAATAATGAGAACTGGCTCAAAGCTAGATTGGCTGATCATGCAGCTGGAACTCTTGCTGATAAGGATATCAATACAGCACGGGGGATGAGTAAAGGCTATGCTGCGTATAAGAAAAGTGGCAATGATGTTACGCATCTCGGAAACATTCAGTCAGAGCTTGATAAGTTGGCAGCGGCAATATCTGATCCGAAAAAACTTGATACAACCACTGCTTATGATGCTAAAGTTATTGCCAGTCGTAATACCGGCAATGGCGTACTTGGCGAGCAGCGAGGCAAGCTCCGACACGAAGCCTTTAGTACGGGTAAATGGGATGGGATGGATATTGATTTCCGCGAACTTATTGATGACGACGAAATTATGGCTCAGCTTAAGGGAGCCGGAATTGATTTCCATGTGAACCAAGAAGGTCTTAATATTGAAGGTGACGAGTTGATGACAGCCGTGGCCAATAAAGTTAATAGTTTGCTCGATAAAGACATCGCGGCGCTTCAACAAAAAATGGAAAAAGGTGGCGCGCTCAATCAGACAGATAACAGAAGTCTGGAGCGGCTCCAGGCGACAAAGTCTCGTTTGGCTGACCCAACGGCTATTCGGAGTTTGCAGCTGCAAAACAGCGGTCTTGCCGATTACTTTAAGGCGACTCCAGGCGAGAAGCGGACGACGATCGCCCACGAACGGCTCCACGGAGCCGGGCTCCAGGACGAGCGTTCAACCGAGGAGTTGGCGCAGCACATCGATGAGAAGAATCTTCATGGAGCGACCGAGCAGATTGGTCGTGAAGCCGCTGCCTTAGAAAAGGCTGGCGAGGAAATAACGATTGAGAAGGTACTGCAGGCAGTGCGTCAGAAGGATAGCGGCAATGGTACCACTATGCAGCGAGTTGATGTTGCCCTGGCTAAGCAAAGAGATGACCAAAAAGTAAATGATCAGCAGAAAAAGAAGATTACCGAATCACTGCCGGACTCTGAAGAATTAATTCAAGCAGTTAAAAGCATACCAACGAGTCTCGCTGATGAAATTAGTAAGGCCAAGCTCAATGGCGGGAGTACTAGCACCCTGATTCAGTCGTCAATGGTGGAAGGGTCACCATTTAAATTGCTCATGAAAGCTTTGACCAGTATTAACGATAACCTGAAAGGTGCGAATAAAGGCATTAATGCTTTAGGTGCAGATATTCAAAAAGTTGCTTCGGGTGTTTCTGCCCAGTCAACACCACTTGAAATAAAAGTGGCCGGGGAATCAATCGCTGAAGCTTTAACTACGGTCAGTGAAGAACAATAATATGAAAGAAACCGCACGCATTATTACCGCTTTTCGATCATTACCTCAGAGTCTCCAAGAGGCTACTGGTGGCCCTGACGCCTTCTTAGTTATTGATCGCTTAGAAAAAAAGTTTTCCGTAAAGCTTGGGTTGCTAGTGATGCAAGTTGCAATCGGCGACTTGCTCATGCAGGATATCGAGTCCTATTTGCAACAGCGGTTTAACCTCACTGCTGCAAAAGCCCAAGCAATTAACTTAGAATTACAAAAAAAGATATTCACTCCAGCGCTTGATGTAGTGCTTGAAGATATGGAAGCTTCGGTTGGAGATTTGGATTCAGAGCAGCAAGTGGCATTATTGCGGCAGTTAATTTCAAAACGAACAGTAGAAATCCTTGCCAATGAAGACGAGGAGTTTATTAACGCCATAAACGGGATTATTCGAGGGTTGTTGCAAACAACCGGAGTAGAAAATCAAATCCTGCCATTACTCGTTAAAGAGCTGGAAACTAACTCGGAAGTTTTACTAGAATTTGAAGACCGGCCTTTGACTGTCGGTAGCCTTATTGCCGATTTTAGAAAGTGGCGTTCAGGTATTGAATTTAATGATCTCGATATCTCGCGTTATTTATTGCGCAACCCTTTCCCAAGTGAATGCAGTAAAAAAGAGAAGCGACTTATTCAACGTTTATTATTGGTATACAGCCATATGCTGGCTCCAGCGGATGCGAATGGGACTTTTCTCCCAAGTCTGGCATCAGGAGGTTTAAATGCAAATCGGAAATCGAAGCCGAGCGGAACGTTATCTCCCATTGAAAAAAGATTACTTGAGGAATTACAGTAACAACTATGGACCCACTATACCAAAAAATTTCCAGCTTACCTGAGGATACAAAAACTCTTTTATCATCGGCTCAATTTCTGGGGCAGATTGAAATACTGGAAAATACCTACCATTTAAAGTTGGTAAGTATCGGTTTTGGGTACATTGTGGGTGTGATTACGCTTGCAGAAGTTAGAGCTAAATTGCAACAACAAAACATCACTGATCCTAATCAGGATAAAATTATCACGATACTTGATACGCTAGCCCAGCAATTCTCGAACCTATCGAGCTTACCTAAGAAAGGTAAGAATTCTTCAAAAGAGGCGAGCGGCGTCACCTTCTCTTCCGAAGATGACGAAGAAATCAATCAAATAAAACAACAAGCACCAACAATAGCGACAGCCGCACCTAATTACGAAGCTCAAGCGGATGCAATCATCGCCAGCTTCGGGTATAATGAAACAGATGACGTCATGCGCAAGCGATTACAAACCGTAATTGTGGCGCGGTTGCGCGGCGTGCGTGATGACCTCGAAGCAATCGATGTTCTTACCAAATCCAAAAAAGTTGGCGGCCTCGAATTTACCGGTGATCAAGCAACAAGTTTGCTGCGACTAATGGCAGGGAAATCGGCGAATGGCGGATGGCAAATAGCAGATGGCGGATTGCAAATGGCAAATAGTAATAAGAAAAATGATAAACCATCAGCTATTAGCCATACGCCATCTGCCAACCGCCAACGGCCAACCCCACCGCCAAACCTACCGACACTGGTCGATCTGCCTACCCAGACTAATTTGCCGGTACCAGTCACGCTTGCTGGTTTGCCAGTAATCGATGAAGAAGACGGGTTGCCAATCATTAGAATGCCAGAGTTAGCAAATAGCGTAGAGCAGATAGCGAATAGCAAGCAAACGATACCGGTTGGTAGGGGCGGTTCGGGAACCGCCCGCATCAAAGAGCAACCAGTAACCAAAGTTCCGTCACCATCCGCTATTAGCCATCCGCCATCTGCTATAAGCCAACTGCCTCCAGCTGAACCCCAGTCATACCCAACTCCAATTGTTCCAAGCACGGCCAATGCGGTCGCCGCTGCGAAACCGCAATTAGACGGGGTTAAAATCGTTTCTAGGCTGGTTGGTCCAATTGAGGAATTAGAGCAGATGACCCTTATCGATTTCCGACGACTTGGTTCAACGCCCGAGGCGATGGTCAAAGGAGTGGCAGACAAGATTGAGTTGCTGAGCCGCGAATCATTCGCCAAGCGGCATGAAGCAATCGCTGCCTGGCAGCGCAGTGAGGTCACCAAATTCTATCGGTTATTAGGGCAAGAGAGTTTGGTTGAAGGTAAACCAATTGAAGCGGTTATTGCTGAGCGACGCCAAGCTGGGAAGCCAACATTAACACTTGAAGAGTTTAATGAACTTGTCGGGTTGCATACAAAATTGAGATATTAAATGATTATTATGTGACCCACTCTTACAATTTGTCATCCCCGCGGCGGCGGGGATCTCCTCATTACGTATCCATTAGCGAATGTATAATGAGGAGATCCCCGGCTAAACCGGGGATGACAAAATAAAAGAGTGAGAGTGTTTAAAAAAATGGAAAGAATCGTCGTCCCACAATTTCTAGAGATCGAAGATACGATCATTGGCCCGGTAACAGTCCGGCAGTTTTTGGAAATGCTCATTGCGGGACTACTGATTTTTATTTATTACAAACTGTTTGATTTTGGGTTGTTCATTCTCTTGGGGATTGTGACGTTGCTGGTGACGATCGTGGTCGCCTTTGTAAAAATTAACGGCCAGCCGTTCCATTTTTTCTTACTTAATTTTTTTGCCACGTTTAAGAGTCCTAAGCTTAAAGTGTGGAAGAAACAGTTTATGCCAGAGGATATCGTGCCGGCAGTCAAAGCCGAGAAGGTGATTGCGCCGTCAACGGCACCGGTACGAGTAGTGACTGCTTCGCGCTTGAGCGAATTATCACTAATGGTCGACACGGGCGGTACGTATCATGGCGAACGCTAATATGGCACGCAAAGCAAACAAACAAACTCCATCAACGCAGCGCTATCTACCGATTTCCGAAGTTCGGGATGATTGCGTTGTCCTTAAAGACGGTACCTTGCGCGCCGTGCTCTTGGTGTCCAGCATTAATTTTGCCCTGAAATCTGAAGATGAGCAAAACGCGATCGTCGCTGGCTATGTAAGCTTTCTAAACTCACTCGAAGCCCCGCTCCAGATTGTCATCCAATCGCGCCAGCTCGATCTTGATTCGTATATTGAAACCATTGCCACGGCGGAAAAACAGCAAACTAATGATTTGCTCCGATTGCAAACTGCCGAATACCGAAGCTATATTCAGGAGCTAGTTGATCTCGGTTCAATTATGTCTAAGCGTTTTTATGTGGTGATTACCTACGATCCGGCGACCAATAAAAAGCGCGGCTTCTTCTCTCATGCCGGTGATATTTTGTCACCGACCAAGATTCTGAGACTCAATCATAAACAGTTTCGTGAGCGCCATGATCAATTGTTTGTCCGCATTGACAAGGTTGTTTCTGGGTTATCGAGCATGGGCTTGCGGGCATCGGTCCTCGACACGCAATCATTGATCGAATTGTATTACACGACGTATAACCCGGTGATTTCGCGCCGCCAGCCGTTGGCGTCAATTGATAAATTAACGTTTGATTCCTAGTATGTTCGACCCGCGCGACATTAAAGCCACACCACCACCGCAAGCTGCGGCACCGGTGGCCCGTGCCAATCCTAAAGCGGAACTCGAGGCTGAGCGAATTTATCGCCAGGGCGCAACTTCGGTGCGCGATTTAATTGCGCCTGAGGCCCTGGAGGTTGCCAGTAACTATATTAGGCTCGGCGAGTTGTATGCCCGCACGGTGTTTGTAGTTGAGTATCCGCGCTATATTAATGTCGGTTGGTTTGCGCCAATCATCAACATGGATATCACCGCTGATATTTCAATGTATTTTTATCCAGTGCCGGCGCATATCATTTTGAAACAACTGAAAAAGAAAGTTGGTAACGTTGAAGCTGGCTTAGTTGCTGATGCCGAGAAAGGCGCACCGCGCGACCCACTGCGTGAAACAGCGTTTCGTGACATGGAAAAGTTGCGCGATGATCTGACGCAAGGCGTTGAACATTTCTTTCAGTCGGGGCTCTACGTCACCCTCTATGCAAAAACCCTTGAAGAGTTAGATCATTCCACTGAGCGGGTTGAAAATATCTTTGGCTCAACGCTCGTGTACTCCAAACGAGTGTTCTATCAAGCGGAGCAAGCGTTTAATTCGACGGTGCCACTCGCCAGTGATGAGCTCCAGGTGCTTACCAATGTTAACACATCACCAGCAGCCAGTTCGTTTCCATTCGTATCTTCTGATTTGACGTCCGATTCAGGAATCTTATACGGCGTCAATCGCCATAATAATAGTTTGATTTTATTTGATCGTTTCTCGCTCCAGAATGCCAACATGGTGGTGTTTGCAACGTCTGGTGCTGGTAAATCCTATGCGATTAAGTTGGAAATTCTCCGCAGCTTAATGTTTGGTACCGAAGTCATCGGTATCGATCCTGAGCGTGAATATAAACATTTGTGCGATGCGGTTGGCGGCACATATATTGATATTTCTTTAAATTCTGAAAGTAAAATTAATCCGTTTGATTTGCCACGGGCGATCGGTGAAGATGCGCGGCCAGCAGATATTATCCGGAGTGCCGTTATTACAGTCAAAGGCTTGGTCAGATTAATGATTGGCAGCCTGACGCCAGAAGAAGATTCAATTATTGACCGTGCCATTTTAGAAACCTACGCCCGCAAAGATATTACCGCTACGAGTGATTTAACGACGGTCGAAGCGCCAGTGCTGCAAGATCTGCAAGATATCCTTGAAGGGATGCAGGGCGCTGAGAGCATCGCGTTGCGGTTAAAAAAATACTCTGAGGGAACATTCGCCGGGTTGCTCAACAATCCAACCAATGTAATGATGAGCAATCAGTTGGTAATTTTCAGTGTCCGTGACCTTGAAGACGAGCTAAAGCCAATCGCGATTTATACCATTGTTAATTATATTTGGAATGTGGTTCGGAGCGAACTCAAGCGCCGATTATTGGTTGTCGATGAAGCCTGGTGGCTGATGCAGCGCGAGGACAGTGCGAAATTTATCTTTGCGCTCATTAAGCGCTGCCGTAAATATTATTTAGGTGTCACGACGATCACCCAGGACGTTAATGATTTCTTGGCGTCACCCTACGGACAGGCGATTGTTAACAACTCGTCGTTACAATTATTGATGAAGCAATCACCAGCCGCCATCGAGTTGATCCAGAAAACCTTCATGCTCACCGAAGGGGAGAAGTACTTATTGCTTGAATGTGGAGTTGGTG
>JAGONZ010000040.1 GCA_017992755.1 Candidatus Buchananbacteria bacterium
GTTTAATAATTACCGCTGGCGATAATGTTGAATCAATTATTATCATTTGTAACGTGGTTACCTGGTGAAATTGTCACGATTATCGTGGCGATGGTGCCGTTGGCTGAGTCGCAAGTGGCGATTCCGATGGCGCTGTTGACGTACAAATTGCCGGTGGTGACGGCGGTACTATGCGCCGCCATTGGCGGGACGCTGATCTCGGCGATTTTGCTCTATACGCTGGGCCCAATCACTGGCTTGACGATCCGCTACCTGCCTTTTACTGAGCGCTTCTTTGATTGGTTATTCGCCCGCACCCGGCATCGATTTATTGGTACCTACGAAAAGTATGGTTTATTGGCGCTGTGGATTTTTGTTGTCATACCAGGACCCGGCAGCGGTGCGTGGGCCGGATCATTAGCAGCATTTTTATTTGGCATCCCAAAAATTAAAGCCTTAATTTCTATCGGTACCGGATTGTTGGTGGCGGCAATAATTGTTGCTTTGGCTGCTACCGGCGTTTTGAGCTTTTTAAGTTGGGCGGTACACTAAGTATATGAAACCAATCATTATCGCCAATTGGAAAATGAATTTGAATCGCGCTGAGAGCGTAGGGCTGGCGACTCAGTTACGTGATCAAATTAAAACTACTGAGGCTGAAGTAGTGATTTGTCCTTCGTTCACCGCGTTGAGTGCTGTCGCTGATGTTCTTAAAAATAGCGAGCTTAAACTTGGCGCTCAAAATGTGTCCTGGGAAATTAAAGGGGCGCTTACTGGTGAAGAATCATCGGCAACACTGGTTGAACTTGGTTGCCAGTATGTGGTTATCGGCCATTCTGAACGACGACAGCAATTGCACGAGACCGACGAAATGAGTAACCGAAAAGTGATTGTTAGTCTCGAACAAAAACTGATCCCAATTATTTGTATCGGCGAAACGTTAGATGAACGTCGCCGGGGTCTAACTGATTCGGTGTTGTGGCAACAGTTGAGTGCGGCACTTAAGAATATTCCCTGGCAGTCAGGTGATCATGTTATCATTGCGTATGAGCCGGTGTGGGTAATTGGTACCGGTCAAGCGATTGATCCCAATGATGCCGCCGCGGCGATGAAAGTAATTCACCACGGCTTGCTCGAACTAATGCCGGATGGCGAGGCCCGAAAGACCCGGATCATTTATGGTGGCAGTGTCGACCCAACGAACGTCGCGAGCTTTGCCCAATTGCCAGAATGTCATGGCTTTTTAGTCGGAACCGCTAGCCTTGACCCAGAGCGTTTTTGTGCTATTATACCTACTCTTAATCCCACAATCTCATGATTGTCCCTATTAAACAGTTGATTGAGAAAGCCCAGCGGTATGACTACGCTGTACCCGCTTTTAATACCTGCAATCTTGAAACGACACTCGGTATCATCCGGGCCGCTGTGGCGGAAAAGGCCCCAGTAATTATCCAGGTTTCCGAATCAACAATTACGTACGCGGGCCTAGAAACAATTACCTCAATGATTGTTGAAGCGGTGGCAGAGCATGGTGCTCACGTGCCAATTGCGTTGCATCTTGATCATGGACATGAATTAAAAGTTATTAAGGAATGTATTGCCGCTGGTTTTTCATCAGTCCACTGTGATGCCTCTGAAAAACCATACCGTGATAATATTACTGCTACTAAAAAAGCCGTCGCCTTTGCTCATAGTCAGGGTGTTTGGATTCAAGGAGAGCTCGGCAGTATCTTGGGTAAAGAAGGTTTGACGCGCAGTGCGTTGCCACGTGACATCTCAGGGGTCATGACTGACCCAAAGCAAGTGCCGGATTATGTGACTCGAACTCGAGTTGATACGTTAGCGGTTTCCGTAGGAACATTGCACGGACTATTCCGGGGTCGCGAGAAACTTGATCGCCAACGTTTGGCACGGATTCATGAACTCGTTCCTCGAATGCCTCTAGTGCTTCACGGTGCCTCAGGACTGAGCGACACCGATCTGAAAGGGGCAGTGGCTCGCGGGGTGCGAATTGTGAATATTGACACTGAGCTCCGTCAGGCATTTACGATGACGCTCCAAAAACAACTTCGCGGTCGTCAGCAGTCGTATGATCCGCGTAAATTATTGGCGCCGTCAATTGAGGCGGTCACGATGGTGGCGCGCCAGAAAATTAAAACCCTAGGTGCCCACGGTCGAGCTTAACTCTATGGGATTGATAATTATCTCTACAATTGTTGTTATCGTTGGTCTCGGGCTGCTGGCCCGTCTGTTTTGGTCGAAATTACCTGACCTCAAAAATCTTGATACCTCGACACTCGCGATTGTTCGCGAACGGCATGCGAAGACTAAATTGTTGCAAGCAAAATTAACTCGCAGTAGCGAGGCCTTCAAAAATCGTTGGCAACAGACGATTGGTGACCGAGGATTGGGCGTGAAGCGAAATTTGTCGCAATTGCAAGCGCGTTTGCACGAACTCGAACAACACTATCGTCGTCATGACGTCATGCCCGAAGAGCAGCCTTTAACAATTGATGGGTTATTTTCTGCAGCCCGCCATGCCTTAGAGCAAGAAGAATTTCCAGAAGCTGAAAAGCACCTGATCGAAGTGTTGTCGCGCGACAACCAAAACATTCGAGCGTATGAAATGCTCGGTGATTTGTATACCCAAAGCAAGAACTACCATCAGGCAGAAGAAATTTTTCAGTATTTGGTTAAATATAATTTACTCCAGGGCGTTGGGCACGATAAACCGATGCGCCGCGGTAAATGGGAGGAGCTTGAAACCGAACTGCTCGGATCAATTGATGTCAGTCCCCAGGTGGCAATTTATTATGATGATTTGGGCAGTATTTATGAACTGATGCAGCGACCTGAGCGGGCGCTCGACAGCTATCTCAAGGCAATTTCAATCGAGCCCAATAATCCTCGTTATCTTGATAAGTTGATTGGAATTGCGATCGTGGTGGGGGACGAAGGTTTAGCAAAAAAGACCTTCCGCCGGCTTAAGAAAATCAACCCAGAAAATGCCAAATTATCCGAGCTTGAGGGGCGTATTGAAAAAATGAAGCAGGTGTGATATAGTGGGCAGAGTTATTCGCCGTTGTATCCGCCCCTGCGGTTCGGACAGGGCTCAGTCGGTGCCCCCGCCAGAATGACTGCTGTCGGGCTGGTGCCCGAACGCACCCGATTGGTGTGGGCGGGGAGCGCATCAGTAGCATTAAATTTATTCGCCGTTGTAGCTCAGTCGGTAGAGCGCATCCATGGTAAGGATGAGGTCCCCAGTTCGATCCTGGGCAACGGCTCTGGTAGCGTGGGTCTGTACCGAAGCGGTCAAACGGGGCTGACTGTAAATCAGCTGGCTTAGCCTTCGGGGGTTCGAATCCCTCCGGGCCCACAATAAAAATAAAGATGTCCGCACTGTTATGCGGACATCTTTATTTTTTTATTTACTCAACACTAAATGATCTGTTGCGAAATATCAATAAACTTTTTTAATCTTTTTGTTTTTGGGTTGCTAATGATATCACTTGTTCCTTCTTCAATAATTTTTCCGCCGTCAAGAAATATTAACCGATCACTAATCTTACTAGCTAAATGTATGGCATGACTGACAAAAACAATGCCTACACCTTGCATCGCAATTTGTTTAAGGTGTCCGAGTATCAAGTGGGATTGCTCTATATCTAAGGCGGAGGTCACCTCGTCGAGCAAAAGATATTTCGGTTTTAAAACTAAGGCTCGGGCCAAAGCGGCACGTTGTCGCTGTCCAAGTGATACCTCGTTAGGATAGCGATCTAAAAATTCAGTCATTTGAAACAACTTCACTATTTCGTCAAAATGTTTTTTATCAATGTTTCCTCGGAGGGCTAGCGTGATATTTTCTCTAATCGTTAAATGGGGCCAAATAAAGAATTGCTGAAATACAACCGTTACGTCTGGATAAGGATAGTTACTATTTTTCAATTGCTGAGTGATCGGGAATTGATATCTCTCCGCTTCAATTTCAAGTGAGCCAGAGTCAGGAAAATCAATTAATGAAATTGCACGCAAAAAAGTAGTTTTACCAGACCCACTAGGGCCAATGATAGAAATTATTTCTCCACGTTCAATTGAAAAAGATATATTTTTCAATAGCTCTCTCCCATTTATTTTTTTACTGATATTTTTTGCAACGAGCATACTAGTTCTCGGATAAATTTCTCGTGTACTTATTTTTGAACCAGTAGGCCAGTAAATTGAGTGGGAGGCAAATTGCAATAAAGAACACAGCCAGGGCGGTATAAATTTCAATCGGCTTATAAATGATCGAGTTTATTTGTTGAGCAACCCGGAAAAGTTCTTGGACAGAAATTAAACTGGCAAACAAAGTCAATTGCAGCATACTGACCTGTAACGTGAGAAATTGCGGAATTGTTTGCCGAAAAATAATTGGCAATTTAATTTTTGAGAAAATCTCTCTTTCAGTCAACCCGCAGACTTTTCCGGCAATTACATATTGCTGGGGAAAATCGTCAAGAACATCTCGTATAATTTGAGCGACACCGACAATGTTTATTAACGAGAGCGCAAGCGCTGCGGTTATGAACGGAATAATTACCACTCCCAAGATCGCTTGCAGGGGATAGTGGAGCCAAAACAGTAATACTAGAACAGGGGTGCTAGCTAAAATAAAAGAGAGGGTTTTAAGCAGCCAGCCGGTACTTTCTTTTTGGCGCTGAGCCAGTACCCCGAACAGGACACCAAAAAGTAAACCAGAAGCCCAAATGATGAGGCACAGCCCCAAAGTCACAAGAAGGCCTGAAAACAGGCCTTCTTTGTAAGTGTAGATTATATTCCACACAGACATGGTTTTATTGTGTTACGTAGGGCGTAGCTACTCGGTAGATGCCACCTGATTCATACCGACTAATTACACTATCAATGTATCCATTGTTAAGTAGCTCGATGATCGCATTGTCGATCGAAGATTTGAAAGTAAATTCTCCTTTTTTTACCATCATTACATCTCCATATACAACGATTGGTTTTTGAGTCGAAACATTTTTAATCTTTCCAGGGTTGCTTTTCATGTACAGATTAGCGGTGGCGGTGTCTTGGAATGTCATGTCGGCTTTTCCATCAGCAACATTCACAAATAATTGAGAAACATCTGACAGTTGTGGTAATTGGATGGTCTTGGCCTTGGGAAAATTTTGCGCGGCGATTACTTGAGCAGTTTCTCCATCTAGCGTAGCTAATGTATAGTTTGGATTATTTGCGACCAACACATCATTATTGAATCTGTTATCATTGGCCCGAACATAGGCATTGATGGCGCTGTAGTAAAGTGGTTGGATAAATTCGGCACTTTTACCACGAGTAGAGTTGCTCCATGAATCAGAACCAACTATGTCGCATTTACCAGAGTTCAAAGCTTCTATCGCATCTCCCCAGCCAACTTCAGTATTCCACTCAACTTTTAACCCCATGTTTTGGGCCGCCTTGTTTAAGGTTTCAAAAAATATACCTGATAGTTCTCCAGTATTTGGATCTTTAATTAAAGCCGGAGGAAAAGCGGTATAACACGCTCTGATAGTGCCGGAACTAACCACTCGATCATAAACAGATTTTTCGTTTGAATTCGTCAGCGATGAACCGGAAAACTTTACCGTAAGTAAACTGACGACGACTGTGAGAATTACAATCCCAACTATCTTTGCCCAATTTCCATCTTTCATAATTTATAGAGTCGGTTAATAAGGTGGATTTAACAAAATCATTGTACCATACGCCTGTGTTTTTGTACATAAAATCGAAACCTGGGCAAGCGAGCGCGATGAATATGAAAAAGCTGCTTCGCGAGAAGCAGCTTTTGGTTTGGTGTTACTTTTTGATCCAGTAACGAAGAATAATTAATGAGCTGATAATGAGCACTATCCCACAGATCATCCAGGTTGGTGCAATGCCAAGCGTATTGGCGATGGCGCCGCTCGCAATCAGTCCGCAGGCACCACCGAGGTGATGAGCAATTGATCCAAAGGACTCGGCGGTGGCTCGTTCTTCCGACCGCGCATGCTCATGGAGATAGACGCTGGTAATCGGTCCCCGAATCCCGCGCCCGACCTCGTGGGCAAGAAACATGATCAGCGCCAGCCAGATGTTTGAGGTGAGTGCACACAGGATAATGCAAACACCCGTGAATACTTGGCTGTAGATGATGATCTTCTCCGGCGCGTGCCATTTTTTAAGGAGTCGCGGAGCCAGTATGCTGCCAAGCATTACTGATAGGGCAATGCCTGCAAATAGGTACCCCATGAGGTGTTCGTACTGGAGATTTGGGTCGAAGAATGGTTGCCAATACATGTTGAGGGCCTGCATGAGCGCAATGTGGACCATGACACTTAAGAGCAAGAAGCGTAAGTCGTGAACAGACAACATGAGATAGCCGCCATTGCGGACGCAGTTGAGCATCAACTTCAGGTCGCGTTTAAACGAAATGCCGCGCGGTGCTCGATATTCTTCAGGTATCAACAGGACAACGACGACACTACTACCAGCGATGGCTGAACCCAGGAGCCACGGCCACTGGTTGTCGATGGCCATAAGATAGCCGCCGATAATCCCAGCAATGATCGTAACGACATTAGTGAGTTGATCGCGACGGGCAAAGATCAGAATCCGATTGTTCGCATCATGGCCATGGTGAGCCAAGCGATCAATAAACCAAGCGTTGAAAGCACCACTCTCAAAAGTCATACCGACTGCTAGAATCATTTCTGCAGATATAAAACCCAACATCGTTTGCGAGCAACCGTATACCGCCAGGCCAATGGTGGTGAGGATACAGGCAATAATGTATGAGGCTTTACGGCCGTAGACATCCGCAAAAGCCCCAGTGGGAATCTCGCATAGAAATAACGTAACAAAAAACGTTGAATTGACCAGGTTCATTTCAAACAAGCTCAAGCCATGAGCCCGCAAGAAATTGACGTACATCGCGACGCTGAGG
>JAGONZ010000041.1 GCA_017992755.1 Candidatus Buchananbacteria bacterium
GCCGAGAAATGGCTTGAGCTCACTGAAAAGACGTTTGATTTTGCCTGCTATGCCCGCAAAAATTTTGTCTTGGGCGATGTCACTGCCAAGCGTGAGATTTTTAATGCGCTTGGTTGGAACTTTTCTATAATCGACGGAAAACTCACGATAAAGGCTAATGAATGGCTGATTCCAATTGCAAAAGCGTATCCAGCACTTGAAGCAGAATATCAACGGTTGGAACTGGATAAAACTATGTCAATTAACGCAAAAAGCGAGGCTTTCGCCGCACTTTTTACCACTTGGGGTGACTATCGAGAATTGAACTCGAATTACCTGGACCACAACCAGGTGTAATAACCATTATACCATAGTCACCATCTTCGCTTTTCAACGACACTCGTGCTCTCAGTAGGAATCCCCGCCCGTACCGAACCGGGTACGTTCGGGCGGGGAACCGACAGTACCGTCTGTGTCCCCGGTAGGAATCGAACCTACGCCTTGAGCTCCGGAAGCTCACATTCTATCCACTGAACTACGGGGACATGCATGTCTGTACCCCCGAGAGGAATCGAACCTCTATAGCCGGCTTAGAAGTCCGGAGTTTTATCCATTAAACTACAGGGGCTCGTCGAATCAAGTACCTCGACAGTATACGATATTTCGGATCGCAAGTCAATCTCAGAGGTTTGACAAGAAAGCCGATCATGGGTATACTAGCGTGCATATGATAGATGCGATCAAAAAACGCCGGGCGATTCGCGAATATCTCGCGGAGCCTGTTAGTGATGATTCGTTGGAAGAAATTTTGCTATCAGCGCAGTACGCGCCATCGGCGAACGCTCTCTATCCTTGGGAATTACTGATCGTCAAATCTGACGAGACCAAAGACCTCTTATCAAAAGTGTCACCGTGGGCAGCAGCCGCCAAATTAGCAGCGGCCGTAATTGTCGTCATCGGACACGAAACCGAAAGTCCGTATTGGGTCGAAGACGGTGCCGCTGCCACGACTCAAATGTGGCTAGCAGCAGTCGAGCGGGGATTAGGGGCGTGTTGGATTCAAATTCGGAATAATAATTCCGCTGAAAAAGAAGTTAAAGATATTTTAGACATCAACGACGAGCGTCGCGTCCTGTGCTTGCTCGCAATTGGCGCTCCAGCCAAAAACGAACCCGAACATGACGAGGTTTTGGATCGCAGTAAGGTCAAAAATGAACGGTAAATTAAGGACAGAGTCGACGATTGACAATTTGGTAATAATGCTATATACTTGTACCTGTTGGTATTAATTCATATTAATTAGGCGTCATTCTGGGTAAAGCCGCATTGTGGCAGTACTCGGTCCGACGCGACACACACAATCACTATGATTGATAAGAAAAAGAAAGCGCAGTTAATCAAGAAGTTCGCCACCCACGATAGCGATACGGGTTCTAGCGAAGTTCAAATCGCGCTTCTGACTGAAGAGATTAAAAATCTCACCGATCACTTAAAAACTCATAAGAAAGATTTCTCGTCACGCCGCGGTTTGCTCCGCAAAGTTTCTGAGCGCCGCAAGCTTCTTAAGTACCTCGAACGTGAAAATGCTGAGAGCTTTGCAGAACTCGTAAAGCGCCTCAAACTCAAGGTAGTGAAGAAGATTGACGACACCCCGAAGCTACTTGAAGAAGTGGCTGCCGACTTGGCTGCCAGTGAGATTCCAGAAGAAGAGGAGTAATCTCCTCTTTTGTTGTATACTGAATCCATGAGCAAATATAAAAATCACCGCGTCGGCGTTTTCGTCGATGTGTCGAACATGTACCATAGCGCCAAGAACTTATTTGGCGCCCGGATCAATTTCCGTGAAGTGTTGCGGGAAGTTACGGGCGAACGCCAGCTGATCCGCGCGATCGCGTACGGTGTTACCTCGAGCTCCAACGAAGAACAAGCGTTTTTCGATGCTCTCGACAAGTCAGGGTTTGAAGTCAAAAGCAAAGAATTACAAATCTTTGCCGGCGGTGCCAAAAAAGCCGATTGGGACGTGGGTCTCGCGGTTGACGCGATTACCCTCGCTGATCGTCTTGATACGATCGTTATCGTATCAGGTGATGGTGACTACATCCCGCTCGTCCAGTACCTCCAAAACAACAAAGGTTGCATGGTCGAAGTGGCGGCCTTTGGGAAGACCACATCATCTAAGTTGATCGAAGTCGTGGATGATTATCTCGATCTCGCCAGTGACCCCAAGCGCTTCTTGATCCGCAAGCGGTTCGTGAAGAAGGCCGCAGCAGCGAAATAGGCTGACCCTTACGTTAATTTCTCCGCTCTCTTTCGCTGTCATCCCGGACGGAGCGAAGCGGAGATCCGGGACCCCGCGGCAAATGCACAACACAACGAAGAAGATCGCGTATTCAAAGTTTTGTGTGTCTGCGACGGGATCCCGGGTCTCACCAACTGGGTTCGCCCGGGATGACAGTGTAAAAGAAATAAAGTTTAAAAATTAAATATAACTGCGCCCCCGAGTGTTTGTTTGAAGATATGTAGCGTCATTTAAGAGTGAATGACCTTAGATACTTTCAAATCCAAGCACCGTGTTGGGCGCCATACGTGTATGACTCCACAAACGTTTAGTTTGGAATTTGCCGGCCGGACATTAACTGTCGAAACAGGCAAGCTCGCGCAGCTCTCAAATGGCTCAGTGTTAGTTCGTTACGGCGGCACCGTCGTGCTCGCCACCGCGATTATGTCCAAAGAGGTTCGACCAGGCGGGGATTATTTCCCGTTGATGGTTGAAGTTCGCGAAAACATGTACGCCGCCGGTAAGATCAAAGGCTCGCGCTTTATCAAGCGTGAAGGCCGACCAACTGACAACGCGACGCTGTGCGCGCGTATGGTTGATCGCGGTATCCGCCCCCTCTTTCACCAAGACATTAAGCACGAAGTTCAGGTTGTGGTGACCGCTCTCTCATA
Source organism: Candidatus Buchananbacteria bacterium (assembly GCA_017992755.1). Classification (GTDB taxonomy): domain Bacteria; phylum Patescibacteriota; class Patescibacteriia; order 2-01-FULL-39-33; family 2-01-FULL-39-33; genus JAGONZ01. Next base: position 2,929 of record JAGONZ010000041.1, read on the forward strand.
CGATGACGAGAGCACCTTTGACGTCATCTCAATCATTGCGTCATCATTGGCGCTTCACATTTCTGATATCCCTTGGCATGGCCCGCTCGCTGGTATCAGCATTGGCCGGATCAATAATGAGTTTATTATCAACCCAACTGGTCAACAGGTCGACCAGTCAGACTTACAATTAGTATTCTCAGTGGCTGGCGATAAAATCGTCATGGTTGATGCTGCCGGTAACGAAGCCAGCGAAGATCTCGTAGCTGAAGCCTTTACCTATGGTGTCAAAGCGTGTGAACCGCTGTTGGCTTTCATTGAAACTGTTCGCGCTGCCGCTGGCAAGCCAAAGCAAGACGAGCAAAAGTTGCTTGAAGCTGCTCGCGTTGCTGGTGAAATTCCGTACGAACAGAAGCAAGCGGTCTTTGCGAAGTTTAAGCAATTGGTCGTACCACAATTTGATCAGTATCTTTTTAATCAACCAGTTGGTACCAAGCGCGAGCGCAAAGTTGTTGCCAAAACGATGTTTGAAGCGGGGATTGCCGGACTGACTACTGAGGAACAGCATCCAGAAATTGTTAACTTTATCAAGTCTCAGTGGGAGGTTTACTTAGAAGAAGTAGTCACCCAAGCAATTCTTGATCGCGGTCAGCGTATCGATGGTCGGTCAGTCACTGACATCCGACCCTTGATGTCAGAAGTCGGTATCTTGCCCCGCACTCACGGTAGCGCGCTCTTTAGCCGCGGCGAAACTCAGGTCTTGTCGATTGCCACCTTGGGCGCTCCAGGTGATGCTCAGCTGCTCGATGAAATGACCCAAGACGAAACCAAGAAGGGCTATATTCATTATTACAACTCACCACCATACGCCTTCGGCGAAGTCGGATTCTTCCGCGGCGCTGGTCGCCGGGAAATTGGTCACGGTGCCTTAGCGGAAAAGGCTTTGATGCCGGTCTTGCCAACCAAGGCAACGTTCCCGTACACGATTATGGTGGTATCGGAAGTCTTAGGTTCTAACGGTTCGTCATCAATGGCTTCAACTTGTGGTTCAACACTCGCGTTAATGGATGCTGGTGTGCCGTTGCGGAAGCCAGTGGCTGGTATTGCCATGGGTCTGGCCTCAGATGGCACCAACTACAAAATTCTCACTGACCTTCAGGACTTCGAAGATGGTCCTGGCGGTATGGATTTCAAAGTTGCCGGTACCCGCGATGGTATTACTGCCATCCAGATGGACACCAAGACCGCTGGGTTAAGTTTGGAAATTTGCCGTGCGACCTTGGCCCAAGCTAAAGAGGCCCGGTTGGTAATTCTCCAAGCGATGGCCCAAGCGATTGCTGAGCCACGAGCTGATTTGTCACCATATGCGCCACGTATTGTCAGCATGATGATTGATCCAGAGAAGATCCGCGAAGTTATTGGTAGCGGCGGTAAGACGATCAACGCGATTATTGATGCGTGTGATGTTGATATTGATATCGAAGATGATGGTTCAGTGGCGATTACAGGTTCAAATCCTGATGGTGTCGCCCGAGCCGTTAAATGGGTCGAAGACCTGGTCCGTGAAATTAAAGTTGGGGATGTGTTTGAAGGCACGGTTGTGCGCTTGATGGATTTCGGCGCCTTCATTGAAATTCTCCCAGGTCGCGACGGCATGGTCCATATCTCAGAATTCTCCAACGAACGCGTTGATAAGATTACTGATGTCGCTGCCATTGGCCGCTCGTTTAAAGTTAAAGTGATCGAAGTGGACGATAAAGGCCGTATCAACCTGTCAGTTAAACAAGCTGATCCTGCCTACGACCCTGCATCTGATCCACGCCGTGAACGCTCTGAGCGTCCTCGCGACAGTCGTGGACCACGACGCCCATCGTTTGGCACCCGTCCACGTAATTAATAGGCTTGATCAATTATCGTCATCCCGGAAAATTCGCAAGAGTGAGCTACTGCGAACGGTGCGGATTTATCCGGGATCTCCAAGTTAACTATGATCATTGACGCGCTTCAATCGCGTTGGAAATCAAGCAGCCGCACCGAACGTCTCACGTTTGGCGCGGCTGCTATCGTTATCGTTGGTTGTTTGTTTGCAGTGGCGCTCTGGGATCAGTACTATCGCGATACGCTGACCGCGCATATTCCAACTGATACGGTTAGCTATGTGCACATTAGTTTGCCACGATTGCCAGCATCGGGATTAGCACATCTAACGGACGAACTTCTGGCTGATTATGGTATTAATAATGCGGCTTTAGTTCGCCGCGAAGTTGGCTTGGTTGTTTTTGGGAATTCGCAAACGCCGCAGTCAGCTCTATTGGTTCGCACTAATAATTCACGCGCGCTTAAACGCCAAGCGACAGCGGCCGGCGTGACGTATATAAAATTAGGACGCGAGCAATTCGCCTTGATGCAGGGCAGCTCAACGTTTCCCATTATCGGTAAAGAACAAGCTCAACCAATTACGCCGCGCGAAACTCGTGGTGACAATGTAACAGTATTTATTGGCTCAAATAATAACGCCGCCAATCCGTTATTGGCAATATTCAAAACGAATAGTAATGAAGCGACCTTGATTCACGGCAAAGCGTTTATTGGGGGAGTGGCGTTCGGGGCAGAACGCCCAAAGCGTTTGCCACAAAAACTGATGCCAACGGTAGTACTGCAATTGCAGCAACCGCAGGGATACTTTGACCAGTGGCAAAGGCAGATCAAGGCTTTATCAACTACGACCTTGGATCAAATTACTCAATGGCATCAAGCCGCCGCGGCCCAATTTGGGTTAAACCCAGAAACTACCAACTTGCGCGGTGTTGATTTGTTGCACGTCAGCGCCTCGGCTACTGATCGCGCTACTGGTTGGGCCTTGCAAGACTATGATTGGCAATTAATGGCCTTAGGCAGCGATCCAGTAGTGGTTCAAGAACGATTGGAGGAGTTGGTTTCCGGGTTGGTGGCTGCCCATATTCCGCAGCCAGTCACGCGCCGGCTCAGCGACAGCTCATTAATCACCGAATTGCGCCCTCAGCCTGAGAATTGGGTCTTTGATGAGACAGATGGCGCCCGTGCCTTGGCCATAGAATCTGCTGGACTGACGGTTAGTGTTGGCCAGCAAGGTAATCAGATAGTAATCACAAATAATGAGGCCTTTAAGGTGCCAAGTGAACCTACTTCTGGTAACTTGGCTTGGTTACCAATATCACTGATGGCACCGCAGTCAATTGAGCGATACTTGGCTAAATATAAATATATTTTAGCGACAGACGAACAAATTACTTTGTTTGAATAGCTAATAGGGGATAAGTTAGAGTTATCCACACCCCGATATGAAAGTTATCCCGATATCTTGTGGATAACTAAGAGGTTTGTGGTCTAATATATCAATATCGTTAATAAAATAAGGCTATATTGACCATTGACAGTTATCAACAGGTATGATATACTTCTTATATCAGTTAGTGGTAAAGTATATGTTCTTTTATAAGTTTAAGAAGATTGCTGTAAATTAAGTGATTTACCTCAACCTTCTGTCGTTTACTAATTTCCCCAGGAGAAAGGACAAGAGACTTACTTTCTCAAAGATCCGGGGTGCCTAAAGGTTGCTCCACAAAGAGCGGTAGCCTCTAGCCACCACCAATCGGTAAACGACCGTAATTGCTTGTCTCAAGCGCCAAGTTCTATGACTTTTTCATCTGCTGCCTCTTCCAGGCATTAGATGGGAGACAACAGAGCATAAGGCGCTCACCCGCCTACATATTTATATTGAGGCGAATGCGTGGGCGCCCTTTTTATTTACAAAAAAGACTTGATCAATTATTGTCATCCCGGAAAATTCGCCGGAGTGAGGCACTGCGAACGGGGCGGATTTATCCGGGATCTCCTCCTCGCTTCTCTTTTCTTACTGCTTTGATATACTATTCCTATTACTACGTCACTTACTATATGGAC
>JAGONZ010000042.1 GCA_017992755.1 Candidatus Buchananbacteria bacterium
AACGTCTTGTATGCCCCGAGTGATTTTCCTGACGGGAAACAAGGCGATGCACTCGCGGTTGAATTCACCGTCCTCGGGATGCCTGCCATGGGTCTACATGGCGGGCCGACGTTTAAGCAGAGCGAGGCCTTTTCCTTTCAGATTGCCACTGACGATCAGGAAGAAACCGATCGCTATTGGAATGCGATTGTCGGCAATGGTGGTCAGGAAAGCGAGTGCGGCTGGTGCAAAGATCGTTGGGGTGTGTCTTGGCAGATCACTCCGCGGACGCTCACCGAAGCCATGGCTGCTGGCGGTGCCGAAGCCAAACGAGCTTTTGACGCGATGATGACTATGCAGAAGATTGATGTTGCTGCTATTGATGCGGCACGCCGCGGTGAATAAACCGAGCGCTTGATCTAAATGAAATACGACCACTAGTAATAGTGGTCGTATTTTGCTATGTTTAAGGTAAATCTAGTCATTTACTGCCACTATGAGCTTTATGATTGAACAACTCAAGCAAAACTGGAAAGCTGGCGTTACCGTTTCTCTAGTATCAATCCCATTATCAATTGCCCTGGCGGTCGCCTCTAACGCCACCCCGGCTATCGGTATTTTGACCGCCATTTGGGCCGGATTCTTTGCGGCGCTCTTTGGCGGCAGTAATTTCAATATCGTCGGTCCAACTGGGGCGCTATCAGGAATTATCGCCTCGTACGTGATCCTGAACGGTACCGAACATTTACCGATCGTCACCATTATCGCCGGTTTGATTATCTTTACGTCGTACTTATTAAAATTAGAGCGCTTTTTAATTCTCATTCCCGCTAGCGTCATCCATGGATTTACCTTGGGCGTCGCGTTTATCATCGGCTTGGGGCAATTCAATGCCGCGTTAGGGCTTCGAGGACTGCCGGCTCACGAGTCGTTCATCAAGAACTTAATCGAATCGCTTCATCACTTGCCACACGCCTCGCTGTCAGCAGTGTCAGTGTTTGCGGCTTTTCTAGTTGGCCTGCTCTTGTTCAAAAAGTTCTTCCCTAAACTGCCAGGAGCGATCATCTTGGCGCCGGTTGGGATTTTGCTGGGCTATCTGACTACGATCGGGTACATCCCACTGAGTATCGAAACGCTTGGCGGCAAGTTTGGCGAGATCCAGTTTCAGTTATTTAATCTGCCATCATTTGCATTTTCGTTTGGGATGCTGAAGCCGGCCGCGGTCATCGCCCTAATCGCGATTCTCGAGACGATGCTGTCAGCTAAGATTGCCGATGGGATGACCAAAACCAAGCACAGTGAACGCAAAGAAATGCTCGGGCTATCATTGGCGAACATTGCTTCCGGCTTCGCTGGCGGTATGCCAGCCACCGCAGCGTTGGCGCGGACTTCTTTGAATGTAAAAACTGGGGCCACGTCCCGGGTGTCAGGAATTATTAATACTGTGGGCATTTTGGTAATCTCGGCAGTGCTGCTGAAGTATTTCGGGTTTATACCGATGGCGGTGATTGCGTCGATCTTGGTGTATGTGGCAATTCAAATGGTGGAGTCAGAGCATTTCTTCAAGTTGTATAAATATGAAAAAAGCGGCTTAGTCGTATCGTTATTGGTAGCGCTATTAGTGATCGTGGAAGACCCAATCGTCGGTATCTTGATCGGTGTCGCGGTGTCCTTGATGATTTACGTTAACCGAATTTCCAAAGGCCTGTATGAAATTAGAGAAGACACCTTAGGGGATACGGATTCAGTTGACGCCAGCACCAAAGAGTTACGAGAAAATCCTGATGTTTTACTGTACACCTTCCGGGGCAAAGTGACCTATATCAACGCCAAGGCGCATCTATCACGTTTCGAAGGAACGGTCCGGAAATACAAAGTGGTCATTCTCCGCTTCCGCGAGGTATATTACCTTGATTTGGACGGGATCGAAGCCATTGATGAAATTATTGGCCTATGTCAGGAGGGGAATCAAAAAGTCATCCTGACGAGCGTGCCCACTGAGATCGTCAATATTTTAGAAAGTGCGTCATTCTATTACAAAAAATTAAAAGAAGAACAATTAGTGTTCTCCAAAACCGAAGACGCGCTCGTCAGTCTAAATATTCCGCTGCGAGATTATCGCAACAAATAACGGCGCTCGCGTCGCTCAAGAACACTACCAAGTTGGTAATCGTATCATCAAAAGAAACTAGGGCCTGGCTGCAGCTCAGTGGGTTACTGCGGGAGCGGTGTTAACTTACTACTGGACGGTGCTGAGCGTTTAATGAGGTAGCTGAGCGTTGGTGGGACGATGACGGCCGTGAAGATCACCATCAGGACGATGGCGGAAAATAGCTGGTCGGAAAATAGCCCTAAAGCTTTGCCGGTGACCGCAAAGATCAGCTCAACCTCCCCGCGGGGCACCATGCCGACACCAACCACAAATTTATTCGCGCTACCGGCTACCAACCCGGCTGCTAATTTGCCCACGATAGCGACAATCGTTAATACGAGCGCCATCATGATTGTCTGAGGATTGAAGAAATCAGTTAGGTGAACGGCGAAGCCCGTCATGACAAAGAAAACCGGCACTAGGAAATAGACGAGTGGCTCAATTAAATCAGAGATGTGGCGATCGGCGTAGGGAGTAATAATGCGATCCAGGTGGTCCTTAGTTTTCTCGTCAAAACTCTTCATTGCCTCTTTGAGGCTGGCGACAATGTGGTGGTCTTTAAAATAATGGAAATGCACCGGATCGAGAATGAGGCCGGCAGCAAAAGCGCCAATGAGCGGTGCCAAGCCGATTTGGTGCGCTAAGTAGGCCATCACCAAACCGAAGCAAATTGCAATCGTAAATTTCATGCCGACGCCGGTGTGGATTTTGGCAAAGGCGCGTCCCAAGTATGGGGCCAGTAGTTGACCAATAACAATTGAACCAATAAGAAAGGCGATTGCTTTGGCAGAGATGAGGCTGATCGTGGCCGGGTCGAAGGAGCCGCTCGTCAACGTCGCCGTGGCGATCGCTAATATAATCAGGCCCAGGATGTCATCAATCACCGCCGCACTCAGTACGAGGTTGGCTTCTTTTGTCCCGAGACGACCCAGATCTTTGAAGACCCGCGCGGAAATACTGACAGAAGTTGCCGTCAGGGTCGCTCCGAGAAATAAATAGATCGTCAGTGAAGCGGTTGGTAATAATAACGGACCAGCGACGAACGCGCCGAGGACAAAAGTAACAACGACCCCCGTGAGGGCGACTAGTAACGCGCGCCCTCCAAGCTTTTTCATTTCGGTGATGTTTGATTCCAAGCCAATCTGGAACAGGAGCACCACGATTCCCAGTTGGGCTAGGAAGCCGATGATTTCGTTGGTGCGGATCGGCTCAAGCCAGCCCATGCCCACTAAGACCAGATTGCCAAGTAAAATACCATACAGCAATTCACCGAGCACTCCCGATTGGCCGAACTTTTCGACGACGCTGCCAATTTTAGAGCCGATCAAGATAATCGCCAGCCAGAGAAAGATTAGCGCTGTTGGGGTACTGCCAGTACTTTCACCAGAGTTCGCTTGAACAGCAGTCCAAGCGCCGAGGCCAATAAGAGTGATGATGAGCGCAACAAAAAAGCGCCCGTGACGCAGATTCGACATATAGGTAGTAAGTTAAGTGCAGGAAGACTGTAGTATACCAAATCCTGCTTGGCAGTTCAATATCCTTTTTCGCTAACCAACAAGGATCTCACCTTTGTGCTCTGTCTTGCTTGCCTAGAATTAGGTATACTTAAACTGATATATTTTAGTTCCTAACCGCACCCATGCCAAACAATAAACTCGTCGAGAAAATTGTCGTCAGGTCATTTGTAGGGTTCTTTATCTGTTTCGCGTTAGTCTTCGTTTTTGCCTTTTTATCCGCTTTGTTCCCTGGAAGGATTGGTGCAACAGCTGGTACGCATACCGGAGTAATAACAGCTGTAGAATATAATTCTAACTTTATTTGGGAGGCTAACTTGGTGTACTTCAAAACCGTCAGAGAATCTTCCCAAGAAGATGTGTATTGTGTTAATGATGAGCTGCTCATGGCTAAACTGATCGAGTATCAAAAGAATAAAAAAGAAGTGACGCTTCATTTCCAGAACGATTTCGTTATGTGGAACTGGGAGTGCAATGGCGGCTTGTCAATAATTACGGCAGTTGAATAAAGCGGGGGAGTATCAAATAAAGCCACTAGAAATAGCGGCTTTATTTTGTTATAACTGGATTTATACTATATGCTAGGTGCTAACAACTATGATCAGTGTCATTACCCCTTGTAAAAATGTAATCAGCGAAGGCCGGGAGGCTTTTTTTAGAAAGATGATGGAGACGCTTCGCGCTCAAACCTACCAAGATTTTGAGCATATTTTGGTTGATAGTGATTCAAAGGATGGCACCGCTTCTCTGCTTAGTGCGTATGTAAAAAGCGGACATATTACCACACTCATCTCAGAACCAGATAACAATCTTCACGAAGCGCTTAATAAGGGTTTGAAAATAGCTCAGGGCGAATATATCTACGTCATGAATACCGATAATTATTTTGCTACAGACACATTCTTTGAAAGATCATTAGACGCGCTAAAGAAGTATGCTGTTGATTATACTCATGGTGACCGGATTATCGTAAAGCGGGACGGTAGCCCCTTTACGGTTAAAAAGGGTGATTTACGGGTAGCATTTTACCGCATGCCGTTTCGCTATCAAACCATGATTATCAAGAAAGAGGTATATGACGAACTTGGAGCTTTTGATGAAAGTTTTAAGATTGCTTCAGACTACAAATTTATGCTCAAGCTGATTTTAGCCGGGAAGCGAGGGTATTATTTTCCTGAATCATTGATTTATTCTTTAGATGGTGGGATTACTAAAGACCGTCAGGTTTGTATCAATGAAGTAACCCAAGTGTTGTTTGAATGTTATGGGGAAACGTATGGGTTAACAGTGAGTGATTGTAGAAATATCTATACCAGAAAAATTTCTCCGGAGTTATTTTCTAAGATTTGTGCCCAGGTCAAAAATCAGGAAATACTTGAATCGATACAATATGGCTATGAATATGAAAAAGCCGTATGAATCAAAATTTCTCAAAAGGGTTATCTCAAGTAGATATCCCAGAACTCGGCCAGCCCGTTAGAGGAAAAGTCCGTGATAGTTGGATTGTCGAACAGGCAGGTTTGAAACTCAGAATTATGGTGACGACTGACAGGCAGTCAGCTTTTGTCAGAAATATCTGCACCATTCCCGGCAAGGGACAGATTTCCAATCTGATCTCGGCGTTTTGGTTTGAAATGACCCAAGATATTATTGCAAACCACCAGCTGGCTGTGCCGCATCCTAATGTTTTAATTGCAAAACAAGCCGCAAAAGTGATTCCGGTCGAAGTCGTGGTGAGGAGATATATGGCTACCGGAGTCACACCCACATCGGTTTATGTTAATTACATAGAAAAGGGACGGCGAGAAATATACGGCCTACAATTTCCTGACGGTTTACGCCCGAATCAGGAATTTCCGATGGGTACTATTTTGACACCCACTACTAAGGCAGCAAATGGACACGATCAGGAGCTCACCTGTGACGAAGCGAGAGTTATGGTTGATCAAGAGTTTGGTGAAAGAACCTGGGCAAAGATCGATCGGGCGGCGAATTTACTATTTGAAAAGGCCCGAATGCACTGCCTGGCAAAGGGCATCCTGTTGGTGGATACAAAGTTTGAATTTGGTATTGATGCCGAAGGGAACCTGATGCTTATTGATGAAGTGCTCACGCCGGATGGGTCCCGTTTCTGGTTGCAAGCTGCGTATGAGGAAAGTTTCAGAAATGGAACGGTGCCGGAGTATAATAAAAATGTGTTGGTGGATTACTTACGGGTGAAGGGGTTTAGTGGCGTCGGTGAAATTCCAGTAATAGCTCAGGGTGTTATAGATAAAATGTTGCATGCATATGCTGAGCCCTACCAAATAATTACTGGGAATAAGCTGCCAATTCTAGAAACTAATCCAGATGACATTAAAAGGTCTGTATTAGAGTATTTAGAGTATACATATGCTTACCGATAGAGAAAGGGAATACATTAATAACTTGCCCCAAGAAATTGCTGAAAAACCAGTTGAGATCTTTCAGTGGGAAGCCAAAAGTTTAGATATTGCCCAGTCAGTAATTGATAGCGTCAAGTTCGTTGATCCGGGGTTAACTGTTTTCTTAAGAGGCTCTGTGCCCTTAAAAATTTCCGGACAGAAAGATATCGACCTGACATGCAATGATTCTGTATCAAGTTTTGATGCCCATAAGGCAAAACTAGAACCAGTCTTCGGTAAAGCAAGCAAACAAAATGATAGTTCGGTGGTCTGGCATTTCTTACAAGACGGGTATGAGATTAGTTTTTATATAGTCGATCCTGAAAAATCCGATCAGTTAGCACGGCAAACTAAACTGGATAGTTTATTTAAAAGCCAACCTCACTTACTTAAAGAATATGAAGATCTTAAAGTCTCGTTGGCGGGCGTTCCTTATAAGGTGTATCTAGAAGATAAATTTGAATTTTTTAATAGGATTAGAGGACTCTAATTTGAATAATAAAGTTTACTATGGCAATCAAAAGCACCACCCAGGTCGGTAATGCTATTATCAGAGCTCGATCAAAGCGAGTTGTCGATTGGCGCTCGAAACAAACGAAGCAAGTAATCCAGGATTTGATCGACTCGATGCGTCATCATGGGTTGGTTGGCATGGCGGCGCCTCAAGTTGGCAAGAATGTCAGAATTTTTGTGACCGAGATTAGAAAAACCAAATTTCGCACCAGTGAAGTAGTCAACGGTGAATTACGGATTTACATTAACCCGACAATTATT
>JAGONZ010000043.1 GCA_017992755.1 Candidatus Buchananbacteria bacterium
TTCCAGACTTCTGCCACCTTAATGGGGGCCATTAATGAGTCAGTTAATCCCAGTTGGATCGAACATTGCAAGACATGCGTGTCAGGAATAATTGAGATCGCATCCATATTCTTAAATTTCGCATCGGTGTATTGCGATAAAATATATAACCAGTAATTAGCCATTTTCGGGCCACTGATATATGGGAAATCTTTATGTTTTTCTTTTTGAATGATCTGATGAATATTGATTACATCCCAAGTCGCAGCTTCAAATAATTCTCGTGGGTCGCTCTTATAATGACTATGAAAGGCTTTAGAGAGTGTGATCCAAATTTGGGTGTGCTTATTTTTCTGCAAAGATAGTTTGTACTTCTGTAAATCTGATTGAACCTTTTCAAATGCAACCTCAACAACCTTTTCAGGAAAAAATAAATATTGCGTTTCTGGATCTTCGTATGTTTTTAAGGCAGCTACCCACAATGCCGGCGAACTTCGTTGAAAATTTAGTGAGGGCGCCAACGTAAAATACAAATAATTTTCTCGACTATCTTTTGGTAATTGCGGGTTGACTTCGTGATTCGAAAGTACGGGAATGGCACCGTCATGAAACAGTTGATATAACTTCTGAACTCTTTCTAATTGATCGGCTTTATTCATTGATGTAATACATTGAATGCGGGCGGCTCCAGTGCCGCCCCTACAATATCACGCGATTGGGAATGAAAATTTATTTCGTCGCCAAAATACTGCGTTTATACACTTCCAAATTTTCCAACGCGATACCCGTCCCCTTCGCCACGCAATACAACGCATCATCGGCTACGTAGGCCGACACGCCCGTTGCTTTGGTAATTAATTTATCAATATTGCGCAACAAACTTGAACCGCCTGACATTACTACACCCTTATCAATCACGTCAGCTGATAGTTCTGGCGGCGTTTGGTACAAGACGTGTTTAACTGCTGCGGCGATACCGTCGAGTTCAACTTGTAAAGCGTCCGTCACATCATCAGATGTTACCGTGATCGTTCGTGGCAAACCCGTGAGCATGTCACGGCCTTTGACGTCCATTTGCAAGCGGTCTTCCATGTAGAGCGCGGAGCCAATCGTAATCTTAATATTTTCAGCCGTGCGCTCACCAATCGCCAGGTTGTATTTTTTGCGCACAAACTCCGTAATTGCCACGTCGAATTTATTGCCGCCGATGCGCACTGACGTCGACGCCACAATGCCACCGAGCGAAATCACCGCGATCTCCGACGTACCACCTCCAATATCAATAATCATATGGCCTGAAGCCGAACCAATCGGAATATTGGCACCAATCGCCGCCACAATCGGCTCTTTGATAATGTAAGCTGCTTTCGCACCGGCCGCGATTGTCGCATCAATTACTGCGCGCCGTTCGGTAGAGGTAATACCGGCTGGCACCGCAACCATTACTTCTGGTCGGAATAAGCGGACGCCGCCCAGGGCTTTGTTAATAAAATACCGCAACATCGCTTCGGTCGTTTTGTAATCAGCAATGACGCCGTCTTTGAGCGGCTTTTGGGCGATGATCGTGTCGGGGGTGCGTCCAAGCATTTCTTTCGCTTCGACACCCACCGCGATAATTCGTTTATCAATTGTCGAAATTGCCACTACAGAGGGTTCATTAATCACAATCCCTTTTTTAGGGACGTGGACGAGGACGTTGGTGGTGCCTAGATCGATGCCAATTTTTTTGAGAAACATGCAATAAGGTTAAAAGGCTAAGCGGAAACGACGGTCAATCAGTAAATCACTCTGCCACTCGATGGTGCGGCCAGCAGTGGCTTTGGGCAACCGATCACTCAGATACGCCGTGATTGGCTGCTTCAAGTCTAAACTAATTTGGAGTGGGTGTCCATTGGTGCCTGGTTGTTTTTGGACCAGCAATTCGTAGCGCCGCGCCTGATAACTGGCCACCACTGCCGGCGGCAAGCGATAGCTCATCACCAATTTAGTCGTTTCACCCGGAGCAACCGTGACTAACGTCGCCGCCACCCGACGGTCAAACTCATCACCAATTTCGACATCTTTGGTAATAACTAATTCGCGACGCTCGCCGGTGGTTTCAGTGTGCGCATTCAAAAACCATGATCCCGCGGGCACATATACCCGAGCATATGTTCGATACGCACTAATAATCCCCGGCACTCTCTGGCCGGCATGCTGATAGGTAACGGTTAAGGTGCTAATAAGTTCTTGTTGTTCATTTTCAGCAACGGCGTACGTCAGCGAGCGGTTGATTACTTGGTCAGTTTTGAGGGCGCCAAGGTTGCTATCGACAAGCATCAGATAATCATCGGTCACCGGCTTCATTACTCCCGACCAATCTTGAGCCGCAAACGCGGTTTGCAATGTCGGGTCATTGAAATACACCAAAATTTGCTTTTGATCAATATTTTTCTTAAACGCCAGCCACGCTTGCAATAATTTATCCGGCGACAAGGTACTCAAGCGCTCAATTAATAATAGTGATAATGGGCCAATAATATCTTTACGGTCAGTTGGATGAATACCGCGATCCCGGTAATCAAACTCCACAAATTGTTCGAGAATCTGGGTGAAATCTGTATCAGTAAAGGTAATACCATCAACCATCAAGGGGCCCGTCGCGCTGATCAGGTTAGAAATAAATTCGGGAGTCAAGCCGATGACGCCATCCAGTTTTTGTTCAGGTAAGCGCGCAACGCGGCGCTCTTCGTTCCAAAACCATTCGATTTGCTTGGCTGACGTTGGCCAATCCGGTGACCAATTACTATCACGTAAATACCAAACGGGTTGGTTCAGATACCGTTGCAACGGCGCTGGCGCCGGCACCTTAAGTTTGCCTTCACTTAATTTATCAAGGTTATACACGTCGTCAGTGTCGAGCGAGATTAGTTCACCGTTGCGAACTTTGAGTAGTCCGTAACTGCCGATAAAACCACCCGTTGGTCGCAACTCCGTATTATTTTGAAACACGATCAAATAAGTTTTTTCACGATCATGGCCGAGCATTTCTGGTAAGTGACCGAAAATTGGTAGTGCGATGTCGGTATTGGTAATAACATCAGCAAGTAAGGCGTGCAATTGCTGTAGTTCGTGCGCTAGTGGTCCGCGTAGGTCGGTAGTATTAATAGCATCTAAATCTTGTCGAGCCGTAGCAAGTTCACGAGCGGTTGTTTCTAACTGGGCGCGTTCGGAGACGATCGTTTCCAAAACACGAGCCCGCTGTTCGGCGCTCGCAAAGCCAATTGCCAACTCGTCATCACGCAACCGGGCATCCATTTGGCTCAACGTTTTTAAGGCTGATTCATAACTAACCATGATGTCATTGGCAACCACGAGCAACCGATCACCACTGGTCACTGTTTCGCGCACAGGCGTAATTAGGTGCAGCCACCAAAGCTGTTGGAGACGTTCGTGAATTGCGGTCGTTTCTAAACGAGTAGCAACCAACTCATCATGCGCCTGTTGCCAGTTACCAGTCCGGACCGCCACCTCTAACTGATCAATATGAACTTTCGCTTGGGTGGCTGCCATGGCAATTCGAATCGTTTGATAGCCAATTGGCGCCACGACAGCAACAATTAAAATCGTAACGATTAAAATAACCCACGGCCAACGGCGCCGGCGGCGCTTAATTTGATCATGATACTGCCCGCCCTCAAATCCAGGCGTCGGGGCAATACTCGGTGTCTGTTCAAACATGGAGTTGATAATATTTTAAATAGGTCAGCCAGTCGCGAATGTGAATCCAAAAGACTTTGGAGGTAATGCCGCTTTGGGCTGATTCTCGTTGGTGGTAATGGATAATGTGGGTGTCCGCAAAATAGTACACTTGGTACCCAGTATCGTGAAACTTGCGGCACCACGCGACGTCGCCGAAATACAAGAACAAGCGTTCGTCCATCATCCCGACCACATCAACCGCGCTTCGACGAACAATCATGCACGCCCCCAGAATCCAATCAACCGTTCGGGTGGTGGTGTGGTCAAAGTCAGTCATTAAGTAATGATTAGTAGCGCGTTGGGCCCAACCAAACATTCCTAATAAAGTTCGACGGTAAAAAGGCACGAGCAGGGTTGGAAAACGGAGACACGAAGCTTGGATACTGCCGTCAGGATTTTGTAATTTCGGTCCCATTAACGCTGCTTCGGGATGAGTTTCCATGAACTGATGCATTTTGTCGAACGCATTATCAAAGATTGCGATATCAGTGTTAAGAAAAATTAAATATTTGCCGGTAGCGGCTTTTATCCCGGCATTATTGCCACGATGGAAGCCAGCATTTTCTTTCAGCTCAATTAATTTCACTTGTGGAAAATTTTCCTGCACTAATTCAACTGAACCATCTTGAGAATTATTGTCGACAACAATCACTTCATATTCAACCGTCGGCGGAAACAAATAAATCCCCTTCAGGCACTGCTTAAGCAGCCCGCGGGTTTTATAATTGGTAATAATAATTGAGAGTTCCATACACTGATGTTAGCATTGATCAAACCATTTTTCTAACTCGGCTGGCGCGATCTTGGCAGTCGCATATTGGGCTTTACGGCGACGCCGCATCGCCCGACGCAATTTCAACGCTTGCACGAGTCCCACCAACGACGATTGCTCAAACAAGAGCACATACCCAAACTTCTGAAATTCATACCACGCGATCGCCAAAAAGTGTTTCCAATACAGCTTGGATGGCACATCTTTCATCAAGATTAAAAACTGGTTGCGATATGAATAGAGTCGCGTAATTTTTGATTGGCTCCTTTTCTGGGCCACTAATTGTTTACGGCTCTTAATTTCTGATCCCTGCATCGCCCGCACATGGTAGGCTTCCGCATCAATGATTGTTTGTGAGCGCCAACCGGCTAATTGGAGCCGCCAGGCGAGATCAACATCTTCTTTATAGACAAAGAAATATTCATCTAAGTATTCCGGACGCTCAGAGTGGTCGGTAATCATCACTGCTTCCAGAGCCTCACGGCGATACGCCACTAATGCCCCGGACTGGCCGAACACTTCGATATCCGTGGTGAAATCAGCACTTAATTTGCCGGCGCCCAACTCGACTACTCGCTGGTTACGGCAAACGGCCAGACCACATGAATCGACGATATCAGTCTGCTCAGTTTCATGATATTCGTCATTGAGCATCACCAGCCGCAACAGCTTACCCCCAAAACTGCCGACATCTTGATAGCGCTCATTGGCCACTGCTTGCATCATCGTTTCCAGCCAGGTGTCAGTCATCAGCACATCAGGATTGCACAACACGACATACGGCGTATGGAGCGACCGCAGGCCCTGGTTGTGCGCTCGCGCAAAACCGTGATTGCGATTGTTTTTGAAAATCGGTACTTGTGGGAACTGATCTTGAATCAGCTCGACGGTGCCGTCAGCGGAATTATTATCAATCACCAACACCTGAAAATCCCGATACGTCTGTGCAAAAACCGCCTTAAGACAATCGCCAATATAGCGGCGACTGTTCCAGGTGACGATTTGAATCGTGACCGTTGGATTTTTCGGTTCGTGTTCGGGCATGTTACCGCTACTTTAATTCATACGTCCAACCCGGTTGCCATTTCCACGGCGCCGGGATGATTTGTTCCAATGGAATACGATTGATAACATTCTCTAACCCATATTGCGTGGCCCGATGCCCAATAATCATCACTCGTTTGCCTTGATATTCTTTAGCCAAGTCTTCTAAAAAGCTCTTGATGCGTGCCGTGGTTTCGGTATAACTTTCTCCATTTGGAAAAGGTTCAGTAATTCGTTGCATTTTCTGAGCATCAACCTCAGTGCTTGAGTGTTGAGTAAAATCACCGTAGTTACATTCACGCAATCGAGCATTTTTGATTATTGGAAACTTATCGCCAAATCCAATTTCGGCGCTTTTGTATGAACGTTGCAAATCAGAACAGAAGATGGCGTCAAAATGATCATCACGATAGCGCTCACCCATTTCTTGAGATTGTGTAATGCCTAATGGTGATAATTCAACATCAAAATGACCCGATGATACATGATTCTCGTTATCAAACGTCGTGCCATGAGCCTCAAAAATAATTGTAACTTTTGATTCTGACATATTTAAAATTTACAGGTTTAAAATTTACACGTCACCAACGTCCGCTCATGTCCATATGTATTCGGATCTTGGGCAACGAGTTCTTTTTCTAACTGATCAACACTCTCAGATTCTAACGCGGCCGCCTCCATAAACTTTTGATTCTTGGTGTACGGTTCGTAAC
>JAGONZ010000006.1 GCA_017992755.1 Candidatus Buchananbacteria bacterium
CGAAGCCTTAGCTCACAATATTGGCTTTGCGTTGCTGATGTTATTGATTGTGGTGATTACGTATCGCGACATCGCGCGCTATGGCGGCCAGGCTGTCTCGGCCCTGCGTCGAGTTGTTGGTTTATAATTCTCCAGAACTATGAAACTGGCGATTCCGACAACGCACAATGGGTACGACCTGATCCGGCGTTGCGGCTACGCGCGAATTTTTGATAATCGCAGTGGTCACGAAAGCTTTGTCCGGCGCCTGGGAACACATCATTACCCGCGCTTCCACGTCTATCTGGAATCTGGTATGATCAACCTGCATTTAGACCAAAAAAAGCCGATCTATGAAGGGGTTTCGGCTCACGCCGGCGAATATGATGGGCCAGCGGTGAATGCGGAAGTCCAACGGATACAGGGAATTATTAATCTAGCCACGGCTCCGGCTGCAGCGCCGGTTGAACCAGAAAAAACTGGCTGGCTATCGAAATTTTTTTAATATGCGTCAAACCTCATTGTTTACTAAAACTCGTAAAGAAGTTCCTGCTGATGAAGTGGCTAAAAATGCTCAGCTCTTGATTCGCGCTGGTTTTATTCACAAAGAAATGGCGGGTGTGTACGCGTTTTTGCCATTAGGTTTGCGCGTCGTTGAAAATATCAAACAAATAGTTCGCGAAGAAATGAACGCTGTTGGCGGTCAGGAGTTGGCGATGACAACACTTCAGAATAAAGCGACTTGGGAAATCACCAAGCGTTGGGATGACGAAGTTGTTGATGTCTGGTTTAAGTCTCAATTAAAAAATGGCACCGAAGTTGGATTTGGTTGGTCACATGAAGAGCCAATCACGGTGATGATGCAAAATTATATTTCTAGCTATCGTGACTTGCCGATTTGTGTGTACCAATTTCAAAATAAACTTCGTAACGAATTGCGGGCTAAAAGCGGCATTATGCGTGGCCGGGAATTTCTAATGAAGGACATGTATAGCTACACCTTGGATGAAGCGGCGCATTCTGAATATTACGAAGGCGTGAAGGCGGCGTATATGAAGGTTTTTGAGCGCGTTGGTCTCGGAGCTGATACGTATATTACGTTTGCGGCTGGTGGTGCCTTTACCGAATTCAGTCACGAATTTCAAACGGTATGTGAAGCCGGCGAAGATAAAATTTATCTTAATCGCGAGAAAGGAATTGCGATCAATGAGGAAGTTTTATCTGATAAGGTATTGCAAGATCTTAATATTACTCGAGACGAGTTAGAAGTGGTGACCTCCGCTGAAGTTGGTAATATTTTTAACTTTGGCACTCAAAAATGTGATGATATGGGTTTGCATGCAGCAAATGAGGCAGGGGAGAAGTCATCAATTTATTTGGGATCATATGGTATTGGAATCACCAGACTCATGGGAGTATTGGCCGAAAAGTTTTCAGATGATAAAGGCCTGGTCTGGCCACAATCAGTCGCACCATTTGCAGTTCATCTTATTAGTTTGAAAAACAACGAAGCAGCCGATGTGATTTACAATCAGTTAACGGCGGCTGGCATTGAAGTGCTCTACGATGATCGCGATGTCAGTGCTGGTGAGAAGTTTGCTGACAGTGATTTAATTGGAATTCCGTATCGAGTTGTCACCAGTGCTCGGACTGGCGATCAGGTCGAAGTTAAGCAACGAACAGAAGTCGAGGGTGCCTTAATGAATATTGCCGACCTGCTTAAACAACTGCAATCATGATCAAGAAATTCTTTGGCAAATTCAGCCGCGGGCTCGGAATCGATCTTGGCAGTACCAAGACGATTATTTATGAACAAGAGCGCGGGATTGTCATTAGCGAATCATCAGTCGTGTCGGTAAACACCCGCACTGATCAAATTTTGGCCGTCGGGGATGATGCCCGCAAGATGCTCGGCAAAACGCCACCACACATTATCGCCACCAAACCGCTCGAGTACGGCGTAATTTCAGATTTTGAAGTGGCCGAAAAGATGTTGATTTATTTCATGAACCGCGTTCGGGCCTCGAAATCAGCGTTTATGATGCGCCCGAGAGTCGTGGTCGGAATTCCACTCGACGTCACTGCCGTCGAAAAGAAAGCCGTTGAAGACGTCATGCTCTCCGCCGGGAGTTCACAAGTCCAATTAGTGGAAAATATTATGGCCGCCGCGATCGGCGCGCGCATTCCCATTCAAGATCCAAGCGGTAACATGGTGGTTAATCTGGGAGGTGGCCTAACTGAAGTCGCGGTGATCTCGCTTGATGGTATTGTGAACTGGAAAGTATCACGCATTGCTGGCTTGGCCTTGGATCGCGACATTATCCGCTATGCTCGCGATGAATTTAGTCTCGTGCTGGGTGAAATGGTGGCTGAAGATATCAAAAAGAAAATCGCCGCCGCCGTCGAGCTCCCTGATCCATTGGACATGCAAATGCGGGGTCGTGATATTGTCTCCGGCTTGCCGCGTGAAGTTACCGTTACCAATGTTCAAGTGCAGCAAGCGATCCAAAAATCAATGGAACAGATTCTCGAAACGATTAAATCGACACTTGAAACGACACCACCAGAACTTGTGGCTGACATTTATCAAAAAGGTATTCTTCTCACTGGCGGCACTGCCCAACTCAAAGGCATTGACCGTTTTATCTCGCATGCCATTGAAATCCCGGTTCATGTTGCTGATGATCCTCAAACGTGCACGGTGCGCGGACTAGGCATTATCCTCGATGATGAGCGACTTCTCCGTGACATCGTGATCCCTTCTTCTCAATAATTTTTTATCCTCATGCAGCGATTGCGTTCTCTGATCATTACGGCCGCAGTCATTGTGGTTATCCTGATCACTCATTATTTTGGCTGGTTACGACCAGTTGAAAATTTAATGGTACGTGTATTGTCACCGGTTGAGACGAGGCTTTCAGGGGTGCGCTTGGGGTGGCAGCACTGGACGGGAACTTGGTTCTCGCGTCGTGACCTGACGGCTGACGTGGCGTCATTGCAACAGCAGTTGGAACAGGCACACGTTGATCAGTCCGAGCTCTCGCGCCTCCGCTCTGAAAATGAACTGTTGCGCACCGAGCTCGGGTTTGCACAGTCACAACCCAATAAATACGTGGCCTCAGAAATCATGACCGGTATTTCTGATCCGTTATCCCAGACGCTCGTTATTAACCGTGGTACGGCTGATGGCGTGGCAACGGGCTTGGCTGTAGTGACTGAGAAAGGCGTTTTGATTGGCAAAGTAGTAGAGGCGAACAGTAATTACAGCAAGGTCTTGTTGCTGACTGATGTGACGAGTCGCATCGCGGCCACAATTCAAAATCAAGCGCGCACGGCGGGTCTGGTGGAAGGTCAGTATGGGCTGAGTATTGCGATGACCAACATCCCGCAGGACCAAGAAATTAAACCAGGCGATTTGGTGGTCACCTCAGGGCTTGAAGGTCAGATTCCGCGCAATCTACCAATTGCGAAGATTGAAAGTGTCACCCAAATTGAAAGTCAGATATTTAAGACGGCCGTCTTGTCGCCGGTCGCCTCATTTGCCAATTTAAGTCATGTCTTAGTACTGGTTCCATGAGCGGCTATCGACGAGCAATGGTCCTAGTCGGACTGCTGGTGCTCTGCCTTGTGCAAGTAACAGTTTTTAACCGCTCGGCGGGCAGTTGGCTGAGCTTTAATGCCGTTATTATTGCCCTGGCTTTGTTGACGATCATGAGTGATCGTTTCAGTTTGATTTTTCTGGTAATTACGAGCGGCGTGATTTTTGACCTTCATAGTAATTTACCGTTTGGTATTTATTTGGTGTCTGGGATCGTGACCGTCTTAGCAGCATCATGGTTGTTTGAATATTTTTTAACCAATCGCTCCTTATATTCGTTTGTAGTGTTAACGATTATCGCGACACTTATATATCATCTGGTATTTGCCGGCCTGACTTTTGGAGCGTATGAATTCGGCTGGAGTGGATACCGACTGGGATGGAACTACATGACATATATTGTGGGCCAAATTGGCCTGCATGTCGTCATTGCCCTAGGAGTGTTTTGGGTAGTTAACCGGTTTACCGTTATCTTTAAACCAACGTATTTGCATTCATGAAGGAAAATCGTTTTTTCTTTGTCACCGAAACTACACTGACTGGCCGTCGGCATGGTTTGAGTTGGGTTGAAGATAGTTTTGGTGGGTCAAACACGGGCGATGATTATTTGTCATTGTCATTGTCGTCACGCAAACGACGCCTGCTCGCCGCCGTGATTATGGGTGGCCTGGCGTTGCTGTTGGGCAAGGCGGTATATCTGCAAATAATTCAGGGTGATCATTATTTAGCTCAAGCTGACAATAACCGCTTGCGAACCACCTACGTTAAGCCGCCGCGCGGGATTATCTATGATAGCCATGGCCAATCACTCGTGCAAAACGTCTCAGGTTTCTCGCTGGTAATGGTGCCCGCTAATTTGCCTAAGGACGAAACAGCGCGCCGGGCCACAATTGATCAGGTTGCGGGTTTAGTGGCGATGTCGACGGCTGAGATTGAGGCTAAATTGCAAGAAGCCCATGCGTACTATTATCAACCAATTGTCATCAAGACCGGTATTGAATATGACAACGCAATGTTGCTCAAAATCAAGAGCAGTGATTTGCCCGGGGTGTCGGTCGAAGTTGATTCCTGGCGATCGTATGTGTATGGAACTTCCACCGCCCATGCGCTTGGATATGTGGGCAAGCTCAATGCTGAAGAATATAAAGCTGGTGATGGCGAATATTTGCTTAGTGACAACATTGGTAAATCGGGGCTCGAAAAACAGTACGAAAAAGAGTTGCGTGGAATTTATGGCCAAACTCAAATCGAAGTTGATTCCTATGGCCGTCCGAAAAAAGTAATTTCTGAGTCCAAGGCGGTATCTGGCAGTGATGTCGTGTTGGCCATTGATAGCAAGTTGCAGGAATATATTTACACCGTTTTACAAAACCAACTTAAAGAACAATACAATGCGGCGGTGATTGTTTCGAATCCGCAAAACGGCGAGATCCTGGCTTTGGTTGATTACCCAAGTTACAATGGGAACTTATTTAGTCGGGGGATTAGCAGTGAAGAGTATAAAAAGTTATTAGCAGATCCGCACAAACCGCTGTATGCCCGCTCCGTGATGGGCGAGTACCCATCGGGTTCAACCATTAAGCCGGTAGTGGCTGCCGCGGCGCTCAATGAAGGTATCGTCACGCGCGATACCACCGTTCTGAGTACTGGTGGTTTACACCTCGGTCAGTGGACATTCCCTGACTGGAAGGGTGGCGGTCACGGCGTGACCAATGTGACTAAAGCGATTGCTGATTCCGTGAATACGTTTTTCTATTACGTGGGCGGTGGCTTTGGCGATTTCCCAGGATTGGGCGTTGAAAAATTAACTGACTATTATCGCCGCTTTGCCTTGGGTAAACCTACCGGCATTGATCTGCCGAGCGAGCAAGATGGGTTTATTCCAAGCGAAGCTTGGAAAGAAGAAGTTAAAGGCGAACAGTGGTATATTGGCGACACGTATCATTTGGCAATTGGGCAAGGTGATTTGACAGTGACGCCGTTGCAAATCAATCAAACCACGGCAACTGTGGCCAATGGCGGCACGATCTATCGGCCGCATTTGGTTCACGAGATTAAGGGTCCGGCTGGTCGCCTGATCGAACCCGAAGTTGTCAGCCGCGTTGATGTGTCGGCGGAGGCGTTAGCGATTGTCCGCGACGGAATGCGTCAAACAGTTGTGAGTGGTTCAGCGCGAAGTTTGTCATCATTACCTGTTGAAGCGGCTGGTAAAACAGGCACCGCTCAGTGGAATACGCACGAAAAGAATCACGCGTGGTTTACGGGCTTTGCTCCGTTTAATAATCCAACGATCGCGATTACCGTGTTGGTTGAAGCGGGTGGTGAAGGGAGTTCGATCGCGACACCGATTGCGCGCGAAGTTTTAAAATTCATTTTTGCATCATCAAGTATGCCGCGTGTGGATAACGTTGCGCCTTGACAATGGGCAAATACTCGCGTATACTGCGTGAGGTGTAAATGTGAGTTTACGGATCACCCTATTTAAAATAATACTTAGTATCGAGCCATGAAAGCTAACTACATCTCTAAAGAAGGTTTGGTAAAAATTAAAGAAGAACTAGAGCAGCTTACCAAAGTTCAGCGACCTGAGATCATTGATCGCATTGCTCGCGCGCGCGATCAGGGTGATTTATCTGAGAACGCTGAGTACCACGATGCGCGCGAAAAGCAAAGCTTCATGGAAGGTCGGATTCAAGAACTTGAATCACTGGTTAAAAACGCAGTGTTGATCAAGTCAAAAAAGTCAGACACGGTGTTACTTGGTTCGACGGTCCATGCGACCTGTGACAATGGCGTGAAGATGAAATACATGATTGTCGGTCACAGTGAAGCCGATCCATCCAATGGCCGGATCTCACATGAGTCGCCATTAGGAAAAGCTTTCATCGGTCACGCGATTGGTCACGAAGTCGAGCTCAATATTCCTGCGGGGAAATTGAAGTGTACGATTGATCATATTGATTAGTTACATGCAAATAAAAAACGATCCATAAGGATCGTTTTTTATATTGACGAAATTAAGATTCTCATTTAAGCTAGAGTGGCCGTAGATATTAGTAGTATAAACCTCAACTAATCTGGGAAGGAGGCGCCATGCCTGAAGGATCAGTGATCAGGATTTGTATTTGCCCTGACCAAGGTGAGCCAATGTCTCATGTGAGCCGTGTTGAAGTGCTGGCGTACAAGGGGATTATTGGTGATCGGTATGCTGCGGGGCGGGGTGCTTTTTCGAGGTCTAGACCTCCCAAGGTTCGTGATGTGTCACTCATCGCGATCGAAGCGATTGAGGCGGCCAATAAAGAGGCGCCCGTACCATTTACTGACCTCGATACGCGGCGCAATATTGTGACTCTGGGCATCGTCGATCTCAATCAGTTCGTCGGCAAAGAGTTTATGGTCGGTAATGTTCGGATGCTTGGCACGGCGCGTTGCGATCCGTGTGCGCGCCCTTCAATGCTCAGCGGCAAGCCTGGCTTTGCAACCGCATTTAAAGACCGCGGTGGCCTGCGAGCGCAGGTGCTCAATGATGGTGAGATTACCGTCGGCGATCCGATTGTGATGATCTAACAACAAAAGCCGTCCCGCGAACCTGCGGGACGGCTTCTTCATTTAACTTATAACTTTTGAATCTCTTTCAAATCTTTATCTGGCAAGTACAAAATCAATAAACCAATGACGATGCCGCCGAAGGCAGTTAGGAAATGGCTGCCGTTGAAGAATTCAATGTCGATAGTGTCGAGGACGTACCAGACGCCGCGCCAGATGAGCACGAGGCCGATGACAATTGCCATGTTGTCGATCAGGTATCTCAGTGTCAGTGGCTGTTTGCGTTTACGGATAGAAAACATAGGTAATAATTTAAACGTCTAAGTTCTTCACGCTCTTCGCATGGGTTTGAATAAACCGCTTGCGTGGAGCAACATCGCTGCCCATCAAGATGTCAAACACTTCATCAGCTTTCTCCGCATCTTCAACAGCGATGCGTTTCAGTTTGCGGTTGTCTGGGTCCATAGTGGTTTCCCAGAGCTGATCAGGGTTCATTTCACCTAAACCTTTGTAGCGCTGAATATTGACGCGGATATCGCCAATTGTTTCAATGGTCAGTGAATCTGCGTCAGCTGATGCCGCTACGGTATCAACTTCTTCTGTTGCTTCAGGTTCAGTTTCTTCGGCCTTACCTTTCTTCTTTGGGTTATTTTGGCGTCGGTTTTGAACTAAGTTAATCAGCTCATCTTTGGTGCGGTCAAGGTCAGTGTCGGTATAGACCCAGCGGACTTCTTTGCCCACCTGAACTCGATAGAGCGGCGGTTGGGCCACGAAGATGTGGCGTTCTTGAATGAGGGTTGGGAAATGACGGTAGAACAACGTTAAGAGCAAGGTTCGGATGTGGCTGCCGTCAACGTCGGCATCGGTCATGATGATAATTTTGTCGTAGCGCAAATCTTTGAGTTCAAATTGCTCACCAATGTTGGTGCCTAATGCAATAATCAAAGATTTCACTTCGTTGTTGGCCAGCATCTTATCTAAGCGGGCGCGTTCAACGTTGAGGATCTTACCGCGCAAGGGGAGGATCGCCTGAAATTCGCGGTTACGGCCTTGTTTGGCGCTACCACCGGCCGAATCACCCTCAACGATAAAGAGTTCGGAAATAGTTGGATCTTTGGTTGAACAGTCAGCCAGTTTACCTGGTAGCGCGAAGCCATCAAGGGCGCCTTTACGCAAGACGCTTTCACGAGCCGTTCGAGCAGCAGCGCGAGCCTTGGCAGCCAAAATACATTTGGCCATAATCGCCTCGGCATCTTTTGGGTGTTCTTCCAGATAGATCTCGAGCGCTTCAGCCACAACTTTTTCAACAGCTGGTCGAGCTTCAACGTTACCGAGCTTGGCTTTGGTTTGACCTTCAAACTGCGGCTCTGGCAGTTTAATTGAAATAACTGCTGTTAACCCTTCGCGGACGTCTTCGGCGGTGAGGTTGGCATCCTTTTCTTTCAGGTAGCCTTTGGTGCGGGCGAAGTTGTTGAGGGTGCGGGTAAGCGCGGTTCGGAAACCAACCACATGCATACCGCCTTCTGGGTTGTAAATGTTGTTGGCAAACGCCATCACCAACTCGTTGTATTCGACGGTGTATTGCAACGCGACCTCGACGCTCAAATCGTCAACCATCTTTTCGATATAGAAGACGCTGTCGTGCTTAGCTTCGGTGTGGTGATTCAAATGACGGACATATGAGCGAACACCACCTTCAAAATAAAATCCGTAATGTTCGTGCTTCAGTGCCTCACTTTCGCGCTCATCAAAAATAAACAGGCGAATACCTTTAGTGAGGTAGGCTTGCTGGCGCAAATGGTCAAGGACTGTTTTTAAGTTAAACTCAGTGACTGAAAAAATGGTCGCGTCTGGTTTGAACGTAATTTTAGTGCCGGTGCCTTTAGCTTTGCCAACTTCTTTGACGGGTTTCAGTGGCTTACCAATATTATATTCTTGCAGCCATAGTTTACCGTCGCGTTTGACCTCGGCTTTGGTGTAGCTTGAAAGGGCGTTAACGACTGATACACCCACACCATGGAGACCACCGGAAACCTTATAGCCGCCGTCGCCGAATTTACCACCAGCATGGAGTTTGGTCATGACCGTTTCCAGTGCCGAGACTTTGGTTAGCTTGTGTTTGTCGATTGGAATACCGCGACCATTATCTTCGACTGACACCATGCCGTCAGGAAGCAGACGAATTTTGATCGTGTCGCAGTGACCAGCCATCGCTTCGTCGAAACTGTTATCGACGACTTCCCAGATTAAGTGATGTAACCCGGTTTCAGCGGTGTTACCGATATACATGCCCGGGCGCTTGCGCACTGGGTCGAGACCTTCAAGGACTTGGATTTGTTCTGCGCCATAGGCGCCTGATTGTTTAGGGTTTGCTGTTTTCGCCATAATATTATTCGACTTGCTCAATTATCGTCTTCCCGGAAAATTTGCCGGAACGAGCTACTGCGAGTGGGGCAGATTTGTCCGGGATCTCCAAGGTTTTTACTTCTGTATTTTAGCAAATTTTAGCCCTAGGGACAAGTCCTAGAGATAGCTCAAAAATGCAAATTTATGCTATAGTATACACATGCTTTCTACCGATTCTAATCTGTCGCCAACCCAACTCCGACTGAGTTATTTTATCGTCACCCATGAGCGCCAATTGCGGGCGACTTTGGTGACGATTTTAATCTTGATTTCAGTTATTGGTTGGAGTTACGTGCTGTATTCCTTGGGTTCACTGGTTTTATATTGGCCACAAGAACAAGCAGCTTTACAACAGACAGTGATCAACGGCACGGCGAGTTACACGCAGTTAAGTGCGCGGACGCCTCAGTCGCCAGTTTTAGGCTCAAGTCAATTATTATCTGGTAGCGGCACCACTAATGATAGTGTGGTTGAGATTAGTAATCCCAATGCCGACTGGTTGTTGCATTTTAAATATCGTTGGGCGGTGGCTGGCAGTTTGTTGCCAAGTCGCGATGGGTTTGTGTTGCCCGGGGAGCGCAAGCTGATATTAAATCTTGGCGTACCGAGCGGCGGCTCGTTGGAAATTTATGACCAACAGTGGCAACGTGTCAATCCGGAAGAAGCTGTTGATCGTCGGGCTAATCGAAATCTGTTTGAGATTCAAAATCAAAAGATTGTTACCTCGGATACGGCTGGCACTGGTTCGCGAGTGAGTTTTGATCTCGTCAATCGCTCGGCGTATAGCTATTGGGAGGTGCCGTTTCAAATTCAATTAATTAGTGGTGGTAGTTTGGTTGGTGTCCAGGTAAGTATTATTGATCAATTTCGTGCCGGTGAAACACGGCATTTAGAAGTTCCTGTCCCGCCTCGTTTGCCGCGAATTGAATCAGTCGATGTGGTTGCGGACCTTGATGTGTTTGATGACACGAACTTAATGGCGCCTGAGACGACAGTCGCGACGAGTACGCGTAATGTGGCCCCGTAGCCTTGACAAAAATTTTATGGAGCGATATTCTAGAACGGCTATCAATTGGCAGAAAGGCGGTCAAATGGCAATAAATTATAGTGCACTTACAACCGAACTAGAGCGGTTGATTGAAATGAAGAAGGGTCAGAGAGAACGTAAGATATATAGTGAATATCTAGAGTCGCTACATAAAATCCAACGGAGCATTAAGATGCGTAGCATTTTCGAGCACTGGTTTCGTAAGTAAATAACTTCATCTCTTATTCCTAGCTATCCACCAGTGACTTCGGAACCCGACTCAGAATGTAAAGCCGCGATTCTATCATTACAAATTATTAGCCGCACCGAAGAAGTAATCTAGCCGCCCTGACTCAATTGAGCCAGGGCTTTTTGTAAGTCCTTGACACCCATTTCGTCATTGAGTATAGTGAAATTAGCACTCGAACGACTTGACTGCTAGTAAGTCGGCAAAGACTCAATAAAATATTTAAATTTAGCCATGAATCGGCAAGAGGAAATTCTTAAAGCGATTGTCGAGGAGCACATTGATACTGCTAATCCTGTATCTTCGGGCCTCTTGGTCGAGAAATACTTTTCCGATATCAGCTCGGCTACCGTGCGCAACGACATGGCCGATCTCGAAGAGCGCGGTTTGATCGCCCAGCCTCACACGTCCGCTGGCCGAATTCCAACTAATGCTGGGTATCGCTATTATATTGACACGTTATTGCCTGAAGCTAAGTTGGTCGCCATTGAGCGCGAACGATTGGAGGCTGCTGTGGCCGCCGCCCAAAACGAAGAGGCAGTGAAGCTTTTGGCTAAAGCGTTGGCTGAGCTCGCCGACAACGCCGTGCTCGTCGCCTTTAGTCCGCTCAATGTCTATTACACTGGAATTTCAAATTTGTTCCGCCAACCAGAGTTTACCGAACACGCTGCCGTATCTTCGATCTCAACCGTGATCGATCACTTGGATGAAGTAATGGCTAAAGTGTTTGCCCGAGTTACTAGTGATGTCA
The DNA here is from genome assembly GCA_017992755.1 of Candidatus Buchananbacteria bacterium. Lineage (GTDB taxonomy): Bacteria > Patescibacteriota > Patescibacteriia > 2-01-FULL-39-33 > 2-01-FULL-39-33 > JAGONZ01. The sequence goes on from JAGONZ010000006.1 coordinate 11,555, forward strand.
TGGTGTTAGTTGGCGATGACAATCCGTTTGGCGCGCGGACTTCCGTCGTGCTGACGCGGTATCATCAAATGCCGCACGACGGCTTTATTGCAATCTTGGGCCCTAGTCGCATGCGCTACGCGTCAAACATCGAACTCTTACGACACAGTCAAAAATTACTCTCAACCGTATGAAACAATCACACGAAGAATCCGAAGCTATAACCGTTGAAGCCTTACAAGAAGCGCTTAAGGTCGCGGAAGAACAAGCAACGCAAAATCTTGGCGGCTGGCAACGAGCTCAAGCCGATTACGCCAATCTCAAACGCGAAACGGCCGAGAATCAGCACTTAATGACAACAATCGCGACGACGGCGTTACTCGAAGACTTATTGCCTATTTACAATCACTTCAAGCTGGCACTGAAACATATTCCCGAAGCGACACGAAGTGAAGGTTGGGCCACTGGTCTAGGACACATCGAGAAGCAATTTCGAGATTTGTTGACCAAGTATCAAGTTAATGAGATTAAGACTGTCGGTGAACCATTTGATCCATCGCGTCACGAAGCCTTAGCTCATGAGGCGCATGAAGGCACTGACACCGATATCATCTTTGAGGAGGTGATGCCAGGGTATACGATCGGGGAGCGCGTGTTGATGCCCGCCAAGGTAAAGGTAGCAGCATAACATTGTAGGGGCGGTTCGCGAACCGCCCGCATAAACCTAATTAACATTAAGATCCCGGATAAATCCGCACCGCTTCGCTCTTGCGAATTTTCCGGGATGACAATAATTGATAAAGTCTAGTAAAAATATGTCATTAATTCGTTGGACTCCATTTGTAGGGCCGTCAATGGGTGAGGATATTGATCGATTCTTCGATAACTGGCCAATGATGGGCGCCAATTTCACACCAGCGCTTGATGTCTACCAAGACGCTGATAACGTGATCGTCGAAGCGCCGCTAGCCGGCGTTGATCCCGAGAAAGTTCACATCTCGATTGAAAATGATATCTTAACGATCAAAGGTGAACACGAGAAGCGTTCAGAGGTTGATGATAAAAACTACTACCGCAAAGAAATTCGCCAGGGTAGCTTCTATCGAGCAGTGCAATTGCCAAGCCGAGTTAACGGCGATGCCGCCGCAGCGACGTACGACAAGGGCATCTTAAAAATCCAAATTCCCAAGGCGGCCGAAGGTAAGCTTAAGACCATTAAAATTCAAGCGAAATAATTGGTCTTGTCCTAGCCGAGAAGCTATTCTCGGCTGAGACGAAGGCCCATTCCTCCCCTAGGATAGGGGAAGGTGTTATGGGAGGGGTATAGCGTTAAAATTATAAATTGATAAAGTCAAATAGTATGCCAAAAATTTTAGGAATCGATCTCGGTACGACTAACAGCGCCATGGCGATCATGGAGGGTGGTTTGCCGAAGATTTTGGAAAACAAAGAAGGCGCGCGCACGACGCCGTCAATGATTGCCGTTACTAAAGGCGGCGAACGATTGGTTGGTGTATCAGCCAAGCGCCAAGCCGTAACTAATCCAAAAAACACTTTGTTCTCAATCAAGCGCTTGATTGGCCGCAAGTGGGATGATCCAGAAGTACAGCGTGATTTAAGCTTGATGCCGTTTGAAATTAAACAATCAGGCGGCGGCGTTAAGGTCGTGATTGGCGATAAGGAGTATAGCCCACAAGAAATTTCCGCGATGGTGCTAACCAAGCTCAAGGAAGATGCCGAAGCGAAGCTCGGTGAAAAGATTACCGAAGCCGTAATTACCGTACCAGCGTATTTTGATGATGCGCAGCGACAAGCCACTAAGGATGCCGGTGAAATTGCCGGCCTCAATGTGAAGCGCATTATTAATGAACCAACAGCAGCCGCGCTTGCTTACGGCTTTGAAAAGAAAAAAGGTGAAAAGATTGCTGTCTACGATTTAGGTGGCGGTACGTTTGATATTTCCATTCTTGATGTTGCTGAAGATACTGTCGAAGTGAAATCCACCAACGGCGACACCCATCTCGGCGGTGATGATTTCGATTTGAAAATCATGAATTTCATCTTGGACGAATTTAAGAAACAAGAAGGCATTGATTTGTCCAAAGATGTGACTGCTTTGCAGCGGGTGAAAGAAGCGGCTGAGAAGGCCAAGATTGAGCTGTCAACGCAGATGGAAACGGAAATCAACCAACCATTTATCACTCAGGGTGGCGATGGCAGTCCAAAGCATTTAACGATGCGCTTAACGCGCGCCCAACTCGAAGGGTTAGTCATGGAATTAGTTGATAAAACTTTCGGACCCGTTGCTGATGCCTTAAAAGATGCCGGCATGAGCAAGTCTGACGTTCAAGAAATTGTCATGGTTGGCGGTATGACCCGCATGCCCTTAGTGCTCAAAAAGGTCGAGGAATTCTTCGGTAAGAAGCCAAATATTTCAGTGAATCCAGATGAAGTGGTGGCGGCGGGTGCTGCCGTCCAAGCGGGCGTGTTGCAGGGTGATGTCAAAGACGTCCTCTTACTTGATGTCACGCCGTTAAGTCTCGGCATTGAAACTATGGGTGAAGTATTTACGACCTTAATTGAGCGCAACACCACGATTCCAACCTCTAAGTCACAAGTATTCTCAACCGCCTCTGATAATCAACCGGCCGTAACGATTCGCATTGCACAAGGGGAGCGCCCAATGTTTAATGACAATAAAGTCCTGGGCGAATTTAATCTCGATGGGATTCCACCAGCACCTCGCGGTGTGCCTCAAATTGAAGTCACCTTCGACATTGATGCCAACGGTATCCTAAGTGTAAAAGCCAAAGATAAAGCCACGAGTAAAGAGCAACACATCACGATCACCGCTTCATCTGGTCTTAGCAAAGAAGAAGTTGAGAAAATGAAGGCGGATGCGCAGTTGCATGCCGAAGAAGACGCTAAGAAGCGCGAATTGGTTGATCTTAAGAATCAAGCCGAGGCTTTGATCTTTACTACTGAAAAAACGCTTAAGGACGCCGGCGATAAAGTTTCAGCCGACGATCGTAAGAGCATTATGGATCAAGTTGAAGACTTGAAGAAAAACAAAGAAGGTGAAGACAAGGATCTGATCAAGAAGAATTACGACGCACTCTCTGAGGCGATTCAGAAGGTCGGGGCGGCGATGTATCAGCAACCTGAATCAGCCCCAGCTGGAGCTGAACAGACTGAACAACCAGCTGGTGACCAGCCACAAAAAGAAGCGCCCGTTGAAGGGGAGTTTGAAGAAGAGAAAAAATAAGTAAGCCAAAGAGGCGCGCTCAGTGAGCGCGCCTGTTGGCATTCATGTAGCGTCTCAATCATAACGATGTGCACTATGGAAAATCCACAGGAAATCAAAGTGACCGATAACTTCGCGGGTGGTGAGTACGCTAACATGATGGAAGTGCGCCACGGTAAGGAAGAGTTTTTGATTAGTTTTTATAATATCGTGTCGCCATCGGGTCGCGTGTCAGCAAAAATTATCACCGCTCCTGGACACTTAAAGCGGATGATTGCGGCGCTCCAAGATAATCTGGCAAAGTATGAAAGCAAATTCGGGCCAGTCGAACCAGCGGAAAGTCCGAAGAAAGAACTTGGTTTTCATGCTGAATAATTGTCGCCCGTCATTGCGAGGCTTCGTAGCCGCGGCAATCTCCTAGTTAAACGTGGAGATCCCCTGATAAATCCGCCACGCCCTGAGTACGGGGCTCCAGGCGAATTTTCAGGGGATGACAATAAATGAGCAAGTCTAATTATATATGGCCAAAGACTATTACGAATTACTAGGTGTACCGAAAGCTGCTTCCGCGGACGACATTAAAAAAGCGTTTCGCAAATTAGCGCACGAACATCATCCGGATAAAGCCTCAGGCAACGCGGATAAATTCAAAGAAATCAACGAGGCGTACCAAACGCTTTCTAATCCCGAGAAGCGCCGACAATATGACCAGTTTGGTAATAACTACCAAGACTTTTCGCGCGCCCAAGGTGGCAATCCATTCGGTGGTGGCGCCCAATACGGCGGCGCTAATTTTGATTTCGGCGAGATGGGCGATCTGGGAGATTTATTCGGCAGCTTCTTTGGGGGTTCAGCTCAGCGACCAACTGCGAGTCGCGGCGATGATCTTGAAGTTGAGGTAATGCTGGAATTCCAAGAGGCAGTTTTTGGCGTTGAGAAAACAATTGAACTTGATAAAAAAATCACTTGTGACCGCTGTCATGGCAATGGCGGCGAACCGGGATCAAAAGTTACGACGTGTCCAACCTGTCATGGCAACGGACGCATAACTCGTGTTCAGCAAACGTTTCTGGGAAATTTACAAACACAGACGACCTGTCCCGAATGTCGCGGCGATGGCAAAAAGATTGAACATAAGTGCACTCAGTGTCATGGGCAGGGGAGCGTCCGTGGTAGCGAGCGGATCAAGGTGATTATTCCTGGCGGCATTGAAAATGGCCAGGCAATTCGAATGGGCAGTAAAGGTGAGGCTGGTCCAGGCGGGACTGGTGATTTGTACGTTCGTGTTCGAATCAAGCCAAGCACTCAATTTGAACGCGATGGTAATACAATTTTGAGCGAGGCTAAGATTAGTATTCGCCAAGCAATTTTGGGTGATTCGATTGATGTTGAAACCGTTGATGGTCCAGTGAAGCTCAAAATTCCTGAAGGAACGCAAAGCCATACTCAATTTCGCTTACGCGATAAAGGTGTGCCGCATTTGAATCGCAGTGGTCGCGGCGATCATTTGGTGAATGTGGTAGTAGAAATTCCGAAGAAGCTTTCACGCAAAGATCGAAAGGTAATTGAAGGATTGGAGATTTAATTGTGTATAAGCAAAAATAAAACGCACCGGACGGTGCGTTTTAGGTTGCTGGAAAATTACAATTTAGTAATTGAGGTGGCGGTAAATTGATCGATCGTACTAATGTCCTGATTGGCGCCAATAGTTACTCGATCACCGACGCGGAGCGTGGTGTCGCTCTTAGTGGTGGTAGAGGTCACAGTCCCAGGTACGGCTAAGCCGAGTAGGGCAGTATGGACTGCTGTTACTGCCACACCTTCAATCGTGATATAGCGGACAGTGGGACCAGGGGTGCCAGCGGTAGGGATTAATTCGAGGGTCCGCGGCGATACGGACCTAATCGTGCCGCTGATACTAGTGCTGCCGGTTGCGGGCGCAATCTGCAGAATTGACGGTGGTGGGGTGGTTTCCAGTTGCTGTTGTTGGGCAACAATAGTGGCGCGGGATTCTGCGCGCCCAGCCAAAAGGCCGCCGGCGTAGCCAATTGTGAGCACTAATACCAATAAAGAGACTAAAATTAGGATTTTGGTGGTTTTGATCATAGACTTGATTTATTATAGCAAATATGGTATCCTAGTGACAATTGTGTGCGCCGCCATCGTCTAGTGGTTAGGACGTCAGGTTCTCATCCTGGTAACCGGAGTTCGATTCTCCGTGGCGGTACCAACAGGCGTCTAGATAAGAAACGACACGTCACTAAATTGCTTAGATAGTACTGATCGGTTTCTAATAAAAGCACCTATAGAGGTGCTTTTATTGTTCGTAGCCAAAACAGGAATTTGCACTTGCCAAAATTTTTACAATGCGAATATATGATCGAGCCAAGAACTAAATATTTGAGAGAAGAAGAACAGCAAAGAGTAATGTCTCAGCAGAGTGATTCATCTACTCCAAGTTGAGGGAAGCTTGGTGGCTCACCACTGTATATGCCCTGCAATTGAAATCCAACCCAATTTGTATATTTTGGGTTTGCCCATGTAAGCATGATACCTTTTTGATACTTATCTGAATTCATAGCAATACAATTAATGCGATGAATCAAATTCTGGTCTGTCATCGGGCTCATAAGATATAATCTGAACTCAAAGTTGTTAAGATAGAAGCTTGCGAATCCCACCTCTCCTCCTATGGCGGTAAGATGTGGTTCAAATGCAAAGCTGTTATAATGATGCACCGTGCCTGCTGGGTTTACTAGGTAGAGCCCCCATCGCTCTGGCCAAACTTTCTTTTCAAATAAAATATCAATCCAGCCTTGGGGTATTGGCTTCTTTGTTCTGTGTGGAATCTGATTTGCAGAAGCAAAACCGCATACACATTTGAGCATCCAATTTTGAATATCTTCACCAGAAAGGATAACAATTTCATCGCTAGCGGTCCCTGATCGCAATTCCTTATCAAAACGCTCGAAAGTAGAGTTTAGTTTGCCGATCTCATTATCCAATGGCGACATTGAGTTATTGTGACGCTCACATAGTATTTTTGACACAAGCAGTGACTTTGGCGCCTTAGTGAATAGTCCTTTTTTAAACCAAGTTAAACCAGTCATAAGAACTGTATCCTTGTCTGGCGCGATGTTATCTAAAAGGATGTTCGAGATATAGTGTTCGCGTGAAATATTCTTACTGCAATCATTAGTGGCGTGTGCGTAGCATTTAGGATGAGCAAAGTTTGTAATCGGTAATGCTGGGGTGATAATAGCTGGTGTCTTGTGCCAATGCGTTTTACGCCAACAACACTGAGACCCAAGCTTGGCACTACCGCATGGACATTTGTCTTTAATTGAAATAGTTACAGCCATACAATTTAAAAAATATCACTCAGTCTAACACGAAAGAAGTCAAGGTACAATATTGACCCCTTGCCAGAAATGGCATCTTGTGCTATTTTATACATATCTATATCCGAGCTTGCCAGTGTGTCAAGAGTTGTCTCACTTAATCTTCTCTGTTAGTGTCTAGTGTCACAACTGGGTACAGGTGCATAGTTTAACTCCTCGTAAACAATTTAAGAGCTTATAATGTCGAATTACCAAAGTCGCCATTACGGCGATTTTGTATAATTTATAGTATGACTGAACAACCAGAAAATCATAGTTTTTCAACCCTTGGCATCACGCCAAAATTTTTAGGTATCCTCACAGCCCTTGGTTTTACTACCCCAACGCCAATCCAACACAAGGCAATTCCTATCGCGATTACCGGCTCAGACATCATTGGCGTTGCCCAGACCGGAACGGGCAAGACGCTCGCTTTTGGTATTCCAATGATCCAGCGCATTGCTCAGAACGGCGGCCAGGGATTGGTGATGTTGCCAACGCGTGAGCTCGCGCTCCAAGTTGATGAGGTTTTGCAACGTGTTGGTCGCCAACTTAACCTGCGCACTGCAGTCTTGATCGGTGGCGCCTCAATGGGCCAGCAGTTGCAATCGATGCGTCGCAAACCACATATCATTATTGCCACACCTGGTCGTTTGATCGATCATCTGGAGCAAAAGAATTTGACCTTGAGTGACATGAAGATTGTGGTCCTCGACGAAGCTGACCGGATGCTTGATATGGGTTTTGCGCCTCAGATTAAAAAGATTCTTAATGTGTTACCAGTAGAGCGCCAGATGCTCTTATTCTCCGCTACGATGCCAAAGGACATCGTTCAGTTGGCGACCACCTATATGAAGTTGCCATTGCAAATTGAAATTGCTCCACAAGGTACACTCGCTAAGCGCGTGGATCAGGAATTAGTGATTGTCCGCAAAGAAGACAAGATGCGGTTGCTTGATACGATTATTAATCAACACCAACGCACAATTTTAATTTTCACCCGAACGAAGCGTGGCGCCTCACGAGCTTGTGAAGCGATTAACCACATGGGTCATCGCGCTGCCGAAATTCATTCCAATCGTTCACTGGCGCAGCGCAAAGAAGCTTTGGCCGGATTTAAGTCTGGTAAGTATCGCGTGTTGGTTGCTACTGACATTGCGGCGCGTGGAATTGACGTTACCGATATTGAATTAGTTATTAACTACGACTTGCCTGATGACGCTGAAGATTACGTCCACCGCATTGGTCGTACGGGCCGCGCTGGTCTGACTGGTAAAGCGATTTCCTTTGTGACCTCTGATCAAAAAGGCAAGGTTCGTGAGATTGAACGCTTAACCCGCATGACCTTTAACTTGCAGGCCCATCCAGAATTGGCACCGCATCGTGATATTCCAATGAAATCTTCTCGAACTTCATATAATGAAGAGCGCCAACAGCGGTATCAGCAGGCTCGTCGCAGCCCGCAGTCATCACGTCCATCATCACGCTCATCGCATCCATCACGCCCGTCAGCTAGTCGGCCACCGAGTCGTGGTCCACGAACCGGGGCTGATCGTCGACCCTCATCCCGTCCAGGCGGTCCGAGTCAAAATCGCAGTCGACAGCGGAGTTACTAAAAGAATTTAAACAGAAGGAAAAAGAGCCGCGCGGAGCGGCTCTTTTGATTTTATGGGATTCGTAAGGATTAGACAGGCATTAACCAGGGTTTTTCTTGGCGCTCAGCTCGAGTAAATTCAAGTGGCACTTGGTGCCGTTCGAAAAAAGCTCTGAGTACCGCGCCGCGTTCACTAATGCTTGTGCGTGGTCGAATTGGACACCCTAGATAGTAACTACTAAAAAACAAATCTGTAGTGTCTTCGTCGATATGTGTCGCTATGCCCTGAGTGTGGCTATGACGCGCAATTCGCTCGACGCAATCGTACTGGTGGAATCCTCCAAGTACGAGTTCTGTTAAATCTGGTAATTGTTCGAGAATATTTTGCGGGTCGGGATACTGAGCGCGACGCATATCATCCCACGTTGTTCCGGCGTTGAGTATTAGGTCGGATCTTTCAATGATGATTCGGCGATCTTGGTGGCTGTAGTCAATTGCTGCCGATTGATCCTGATGAAATAACCACGCCACTTGATAGTTTTGGTGACGATAGCGTTGGCTAATAATCTTGTTCAAGAGCGTCACCGCCTTGGTTTCTTGGCGCACAGATGCGCCGCCAAAGCCCGCATGGATAACGTATGAGTAGAAAGGGTATAAAAATAGAAAGTACGGCATGTTGATTCCTCCTAGTAGGAGTATACATAGTAATCTAAAAGTTTCAAGGGATTAACTTGCTCATTCAATGCTTTTTTGGTATAATTTGTCCATTATGCAACGACTTAAAAACATTTTTCGACAACTGTGGAAGCACAAATGGCTGACTGGTATCGCTCTGGTTATTGTTCTTGGCTTGATCGGGTTTGCCATTGCTCGCAGTGGCCAGCCACAACCAACGTATACAACAGAATCAGTTAAGCGGGGAACACTTGAGCAAACAGTGAGCGCGACCGGTGCTGTTGAACCGGCACAAGATATCGAACTGACCTTTCGTGTTGGCGGCCGTTTGACCGAACTGGCAGCCAAAGAGGGTCAAAAAGTTACTGCCGGGACAGTGCTTGCGCGCTTAGATGCCCGCAGTCTGAGTGCTCAGATCGCCCAACAACAGGCAAGTGTGGCAGCCGCGGTGGCGGACTTGCAACGCGTGCAAGCCGGTGCATCAACTCAAGATGTGGCGGTCACTCGCGAACAATTATCTAAGGCTCAAAATGATTTAGTCAGCATTGAAAGTGAGCGCCTGGTTCAAATTCGTTCAGCACGGCAGCGCTTGGTTGAAGCGTTAGTGTCTGCCAGTGCCAATCAGCAGGCGGCGTTTGATGTTATTTTCCAAAACTTTGTTGATCCTGATAACGCTACGATTAGTAATCATCTTGAAGTTGAGCCGGAGCGGTTACTAACTGATGTTCAACGGGATTACTACACAATTAATCGCAGTCGTCGTGAATTAACGCCGCGTGTCACGGCGCTTACAAGTGAAACCAGTAACGACGTCATCTTTGCGGTCGCTGAATCGTTACGGTTAGAATTGTTAAGCACTTCACAATTAATGCAACGCTCATTTACTGTTGCTAATGCGATTGAAATTAATTCGTGGTATACCCAAGCCACAGTTGATGCGCTTAAAACTAGTTTTACCACTCAAAATACTTCACTGTCTGGCAGTTTGAGCTCATTGCAAACTGCAAAGGCTAATTTAACCGACACGATTACCAATTCTGATACTCAAGTTCAGTCGGCCCAAAACGCCATTAACGTTGCTCAAGCCCAGTTACAGCTCAAACAAGCTGGGCCCCGTAATTTTGAATTAGCTGCTGCCCAGGCGTCTGTAGCTCAAGCCCGGGCCCGTTTAGCGCAAGTGTTGGCTGAAGCTGCTGATTACACGATCACTGCCCCGATTGATGGCACGGTCACGCGCGTCAACGCTGACATTGGCGAACAAGTGAGCGTGACAGCGCCGCTGATTACGATGCTTGGTACCGAGGCGTACCAGATTAAGGTTGATATTGCCGAATCAGATATTTCCAAGGTTTCTGTGGGTGATAAAACCACTATTGAATTAGATGCGTTTGGTGCCGATCAAGTGTTTAACGGTACTGTTACCTTTATTGATCCAGCGCAAACGGTAATTCAAGATGTCATCTATTACAAAACGACGGTCAGCTTTGATGACAGTAGTCTTAATGAGCAAATTAAGCCGGGCATGACGGCCGATGTTACCTTGGCCACCGACAAAAAAGACGATGTCCTGTACATCCCTCAGCGTGCGGTTCGCGTCGGCGAAGCTACGCTTGATTCGACTCCAGAAAAATATGTCGAAGTGCTCGTCAATGGCAAGCCTGAACGCCGCACGGTGACTGTTGGCCTCCGTGCCGATGGTGGTTTAGTTGAAATTTTGTCGGGCGTTACTGATGGCGAACAGGTGATTACGTTTACCAAGCAGCCAGGTGCCTAATATGCCACTGATTACGGTCACTGATCTGACCAAAGACTACGTCAACGATGAAGTCGTCACCTCCGTGCTTCATGGGTTAAATTTTTCAATTAACCAAGGGGAATTTGTGGCGATTATGGGCCCGTCGGGTTCCGGTAAATCGACCTTGATGCACATTCTTGGTTTTCTCGATACCTTGACCGGCGGCACCTATACATTCAAAGACCGCGATGTCAGTCGTCTTGACGACGATGAATTGGCACATATCCGCAATCAAGAAGTCGGGTTTGTGTTTCAAGCATTTAATTTACTGCCAAAAACTACTGTTTTCGATAACGTTCGGTTGCCGCTTTTGTATAGCGCCGAAAAGATTATTGATGATCGAGTGGAACAGGCAATTGAAGCTGTTGGGTTGACCCATCGACGTAATAATTTATCAAATCAATTGTCTGGTGGTGAGAAGCAACGAGTGGCCATTGCTCGGGCCTTGGTCAACAACCCAAGTATTATCTTTGCTGACGAACCAACTGGTAACCTCGATAGTAAGTCCGGCCAAATTGTGATGGAGATTCTCGAGCGACTCAACGACGACGGTCACACAATTATCTTGGTCACTCACGAACATGACACGGCGCGTCATGCCGAGCGAATTATTCGCATGGCTGATGGTTTGGTGCACAGTGATACTGCCGTTACCGCCCGTCGCCGTGCGTCTGAAGGTGAGCTCAATAAGTAGCCCTACTAAGTCATGACTATTCGCGACAGCATCGTCGTGGCGATCAAAACCCTGCGCGTGAACAAACGTCGCAGTTTGCTCACGAGCCTGGGAATTATTATCGGCATTGCTGCCGTTATTATTATTATTTCTGTGGGCGCCGGCGCCCAAAGCTTGATCGTTAACCAGCTTAATTCTGTCGGTAGCAATTTAATCGGGGTCTTGCCCGGGGCTTCAGAAGAAGATGGTCCACCAGCCTCAGCGTTTGGAATTGTGGTCACGACACTGACTGTTGATGATGCGCGCGCGATTAAGCGCGAAGTACCGTCGGTAAGCGCGGTGACAGCGTATGCCAGCGGCGTTGGTACGATGAGTTATTACAATGCTGATACTAACGCGACCTTCTATGGCGTGATGGCGGCGTACCCACAAGTTGAAGAAGTGAAATTAAGTCACGGCCGGTTTTTCACTGAAGAAGAAGAGCAAACCAATGCTCGAGTCGTCGTGATTGGGTATCAAGTGTGGCAGGATTTATTTAACGGCACTGATCCAATCGGGGCCAAGATTAAAATCAAAAAAGAATTCTTTGAGGTCATCGGCGTGATAGATGAACGGGGTACGGCCGCTTTTCAAAACCAGGATAACACCGCCTTTGTGCCGATTTCTACGGCGCAAAATCTATTACTGGGCATCCGCTATGCAAATTTTATTCGGGTGAAGGTTACTAATCCTGACGCCTTGAGCCAGGTATCAGCTGATATTAAATTATTACTCCGTGATCGACACAATATCAGCGAAACTGGCACTGATGATTTCTCTGTTCGCAATACCCAAGATGCCATTAAAGCCTTATTGGCAATTACGGGCGCGATTAAATTTTTCTTGGCCGGAATTGCTGGTATTTCACTTTTAGTGGGTGGTGTTGGGG
>JAGONZ010000044.1 GCA_017992755.1 Candidatus Buchananbacteria bacterium
GTACAAGCCTGTTCGAAATCATCAACAGTAATATTTACTTCTTGAGTACCATGCAACGACCGGTCATTGAGCTGCTTATAACTCATTGTAATTTTGTCGCCTTCATCCCGCACGCGCACCCAACCACCAATCTTTTCTAACCGACTATCTTCAAAATCAAAAACCCGACGCTTCATCAGAATCTCCGGGTGCTCTTGTTTTGCTTCATTTGCAATTAACGCTTTTAACAATTCCTCGCGGTCAATGCTAGGAAACTTGGCTTCAATTTCTGTTTGCATATAATTAAAGGATTACTGAATGATAATCCGTTTTGTTTCCTCGGCAATCTTTCTAAACGAACCTTTACCGTACGTTTCTTCAATGACTTTGGCAAGCGGTAATAAATCACCGTTACAATGCGCTCGAGCAAATAGCTCAAAAACTGCCTCTCGATCGGTAAAGCGGTCAGGGAGCTTATTCAAGACATCGGAAATAATTTCCTCCAGTTTTTCTCGTTCTCGTTGACGTTCATTTCCTTTAAGTTTATTTTGTTCTTGATATGCCGCTAGCCTGCCTGCCAAACCACCTAATTTATACGTTTCTGGACTTTCAGACGACACATCACTATTCAAAAAATCTGCCAACGATGCCATTTCAACTACATTAAAGGTAGCTAAGGAATTTATTTGCCTCTCCAAGGGAACTTGATGTAAATCGAAAAACTTTTTTAGCCAAGTTCTAACAGTTTCTCGATCAGTAAGTTCTTTTTCAAGATCTGGATGATGGCGTAATTCTTGTTCAACAACAATATCGGTGAGCTTCGCCACGATTGCTTCCTCAAGATCATGCAGATACCTCTTTGTGCCTGTACGATCGTACGATGAAATGCCTAATCTATAGGGAACAGCATCACCTTCGACTATTTGTAGCGCACCATATGCCTGCAGATGACACAATTCATGTGCCAAGGATCGAGCCCAAGCAACGTTTGAGGGACTTTTATCGACCACGCTATACTGGCCAACCGGATTACAAAACCCATGATCAAATCTACCATTTGATAGCTCACTGGCTCCACCTGGTGGTACGACATATATATTACTCTCAGCAATAGGCGGGGGATTGCCGCCATACCGCTGCATGACCTCATTAACACTACTGCCGACCGTCGTAACAAACTCCCGTTCAGACTCTGAGAGTTCGACTCGTCGTGCAGCAAATTCCTCTCGAGAAAGATTAAGATTAGCATCCACTTTTTGATGCGCCAACTCCACCTCTTCATCAGTGCCGCCCACAATTCGTTCAAATCGAGTGGCTTTTCCTTCCATAGAGACTAAAAACTATTATTCGGGGACAGGGAATCGAACCCCGATTCACAGCTCCAAAGGCTGCTGTCCTACCGTTAGACGATCCCCGAGCGTTGTTAGCGTATAGCTAATAGCGAATGGCGTATAGCTGGCAAATAGTAACTACTATAAGCTATTAGCTATACGCTATCTGCCAACTACTACTTCTTTTTCTTATTGCGATTTTGCCACTTTAACTTCGGCACTTTGACCTTGGGGTCACGGCGTTTTTTAGGCATACAAGACGAGTATTTAGCTGTTATGAACCGATAATAACATTATTTGGATAATAAATCAAGGTTTTATTTCCTAACTTTAGACGAAATAGTTTGACCAAATATTCAGGTAAGTATTGCAATACCATGTCGTCAAATACTATGTCAGCGCTAACTCATAAAACAAGACAAGCTATGAAATACGCGCAAATCAACCATCATTATATGACTCCGATTAGCCCACGGGCACATCTCCATAGCCAGCGAGGAATTATGGCTACGATTAGTAATTATCTGGAGACCTATAATCAAATTAAAGAAGAAAAGGTGCCAAGCTATCGAGCGCCAGTTCGCAATTACATTTTTGGCAGTCGACCATACCACTACAAAGAGCGTCCACCACTAGTAAACAAGTTGCCGCATGCAGAAGGTATTTTCGGCTAAACCATAATCTTTAGAGATTGTGAAGTACTCTTATGAAAATCAGCAGCTCACTACACTGCTGATTTTTGACTTTAAAATTAGAAATTGTGATACCATACTAATTAATAATTAATTTGAAAACTTACTCATGAAAATCCTTCTCCATTGGCTCATAGCCACTATCGCCATTGCGATCACCGCCTATATTTTACCAGGCGCCCATATTGATAGCGTCACCGCCGCGTTAGTTGCCGCCGTAATTCTTGGCGCAATTAATGCAGTCATTAGACCGATATTAATAATTCTAACCCTACCAATAACGATCGTCACCCTTGGTCTTTTTGCATTAGTAATTAATGCACTGCTAGTTCTGCTTGCCAGCGCTATCGTCCCAGGATTCACTATTGATTCATTTTGGTGGGCACTTCTCTTTAGTATTGTGATTGCGGTTGTTGGTGGCGTACTTGGGAAAATCAAGTCTTAAATTAAGATGCCCAAAACCAAACTGGGGCGAGCACCTGAAATTGTTTACGTCAAAACTTTAGCCGGATACTTATATTTGGTCAGTAAATATATACACTTTAAACTAAAGTTGCGGCGTAGTTTTGGCACCTCAATCTCTAAGTGACAGGTCGGTCTTAATTTGATAAACTAGTGGGACATGAGCAGCTATTACACCGTCCCGCGCACCCGCAATCTCTTTGATCCCGCATCAAAAGAGCCCTATAAACTCAGTCGTTCACGACTGGAGAATTTTTTGCGTTGTGAGCGGTGTTTTTATCTGGATCGCCGGCTCGGAGTCGATACACCGCCGGGCTTTCCGTTTAATCTCAATAGCGCTGTCGATACCTTACTCAAAAAAGAATTCGATGCCCATCGGGCCAATAGTACCCGTCATCCGTTATGTGCCGCTTACAACTTAGACCTAATACCATTTGCCCACCCATCGCTCAATGTTTGGCGCGAAAACTTTCAAGGTGTCCAATATCATCATCAGCCAACCAATTTAATTATCACCGGTGCCGTTGATGATCTCTGGCAAAATGAGGAGGGGATGATTTATGTAGTTGATTATAAATCCACTAGCAAAGATAGCGACGTTACCATTGACGCCCAATGGCAAGATGGGTATAAGCGCCAATTAGAAATTTACCAGTGGTTGTTGCGACGCAATAATTTAAGTGTTTCCAACACTGGCTATTTCGTGTACTGCAACGGCAAGACCGATCGCGCTGCTTTTGACGGCAAGCTCGAATTCGATATTAAAATTCTACCGTATAGCGGCAATGATTCGTGGGTGGAAAAAGCGATTATTTGCGCCCATAAATGTTTAACCCGCAAAACCATCCCGGCTGCTAATAAGAATTGCGATTATTGCTGCTACCGGGAGGCCGCTAAGAAAGCCGAAAAACAACCCCATGGCCGAGCGCGCTGAAGTATTTGAATCACGTTATGCGCAACTCAATGAAGCGCAACAACAAGCTGTCGACGCGATCGAAGGGCCCTTATTAGTTATTGCTGGCCCAGGATCCGGTAAAACTGAATTACTTAGTTTGCGGGTGGCCAATATTTTGCGCCAAACCGACGTCTGGCCATCCAATATTTTGTGCTTGACCTTTACCGATGCCGCGGCTGCGAATATGCGCCAGCGCTTAATTGGTTTAATTGGCAGTGAGGCGTATCGCGTCGCAATTTTCACTTTCCACAGTTTCAGCGTCGAAATTATCAACCGTCATCCCGAATATTTTTATCACGGCGCGAGTTATGTGCCGGCGAGTGATTTAGTTCAGTTTGATTTATTAACCTCAATCATCGAGCAATTGCCTCATGACAATCCATTGCGCAGCCATCATCCTGACCAAGGCTATGTGTATTTGAGAGAAATTCGGAGCCTCGTTGCCCATATTAAGCGCGCTGGTTTAAGTCCGTTAGTCTTTAAAGAAATATTGGCCAAGAACAAACTGTCAGCTCAAGAGCTCAATATTCAAATCCATGAATTATTAAGTCCGCGCTTAGCTAAACAATTATTACCAGACCTTAAAACTTGGGCCGAATCGTTGTTAGCGCCACAATCCAATGAAATTTATTCGCCATTGGCGTTAGTGATTGGTCAGTCATTAGCCAATGCCGTCAATCATGATCTCGAACAGGGGAGTACCAAATTCACTTCCGAGTGGAAGCGCAAATATACCCGCAAAGACGAGACTGGGAATTTAATTCTGGCGGAATCTTATTACCAACCTAAGCTCGAATCGCTGGCCGATGTGTATTTGTCATACCAAGAATCTTTGCACCAGCACGGCTACTATGATTATGACGACATGATTCTAGATGTGATTGAAGTGCTTGATGCCAACAAAAACCTGCGCTATGAAATTGGTGAGCGCTATCAATATATTTTGGTCGATGAATTTCAAGATACTAATGACGCTCAATTACGCTTATTGCAATTAATTACTGATACGCCACTAGGGAATGATCCGAATGTGATGGCAGTCGGTGATGACGATCAGGCGGTCTTTAAATTCCAAGGCGCGCAATTACGCAACATCACTGCGTTCACTGGCCGCTACCAACAACCCAAGTTTATCAGCCTCGCCCACAACTACCGCTCACAAGTGGAGATTATTGCGGCTGCTCAGCGAGTCATTGCCGACAGCGCTATGAATCTGCAATCGATTTTTCCGGAGCTAACAAAACAATACATTAGCGCGCGCGGTGAGGGCGGGGAACTCCATCATTTTCAATGTCACACCATTGCGGAACAGTACCAACAGGTCGTTCAATTTGTTAAAACTCAATTAGAGCAAGGGACGGCCCCATCAGAAATCGCCATCATTAGTCGTCGGCACAAAGATTTAGAAGCAATCGTGCCATATTTGTTGAGCGCCAACTTGCCGATACATTATGAAAAGCAACAATCAGTTTTTGATGTGCCACCGATTCATCAACTGATAACGATCTGTCAGTATCTAACGAGCATTGCCGAACAAAAACCCGCTGACTATTTATTGCCAGAAATTCTAAGTTATGAGTTTTGGCAATTGCCGCGTGAGCTAGTTTGGAATGTATCCCTTGATTGTAAACGTGAACATCGCCAATGGTTGGAATTAATGCTCGAACACCAAGACGAACGAATTAAATCTATTGCTGCCTGGCTGCTAGACTTAGGTGCTCGCGCTCGAGTTGAACCAGCGACAATGATTATTAGTCGCGTTATTGGCGGTGAAACTATTGCTGATGATGACATTGGAAACAAATCCATAGCAACATCAGCAGCAAATCCCTTCAAGCAATACTATTTCAGCCAACAAAATTCCGTTCAATATTTAGAATTTTTAGCGGCTCTCAAAACCTTCATTCAAGCATTCAGCGAACACAGCAGTGGCCGACCCGTATTATTGGTCGAATTACTTAAGTTTGTGGAGATGTACCACAAAAATAATTTGCAATTAACTACCACTAATCAGTTTCAATTAGCCACTGAAGCAATTACATTAGTTACGGCTCACAAAGCCAAGGGCCAGGAATTTAAGTGCGTCGCTATCATTAATGCCAACGATGATATTTGGTTTAAGGGTGGCGCTATTGATAAGTTGCGCTTGCCCAGCAACTTGCCGTTAGTACCGCTGCCTGATGATGAAGATGATGCCCGACGCTTACTCTACGTCGCCATGACGCGCGCTAAAAACACCTTAGCCTTCTTCTCAAGTGCGGTTACCGAAACTGGCAAAGCAACGCCAGAACTTCGCTACTTACCAGAATTACCCCAGCTCCAACGACATGAATGCGCCCCAAGCGCTGACGCTACTCAATTACGTCAACTCTTAGAATTCCCGTGGCAGCAATATCATGTAAAGCCAATGATCGCTGAGGAGCCGGCTTTATTTAAATCAGTACTTGATCACTATCAATTAAGCATCACTCATTTGCAGGCATTTACTAATGTGATCGATAACGGCCCGCAATTATTC
>JAGONZ010000045.1 GCA_017992755.1 Candidatus Buchananbacteria bacterium
GTAACGACCCACGCTTTGTGCGGGAGAGAATTTTTTTTCATGTGACAAGCATGGATAGATTGCATATAGTATACCAGAAATAAAAAAACGCCGCGAGATTGCTCGCGGCGTTTTCTGTTTCACTATTTTACTTTCCCATCTTTCGTATAATCACCTTCAAGTGTATATGGTAACACGATCAGCGAATCCCGCCATTTGCTGCCAAATAACTTTTGAGCCGTCGCCTCGTCAACCTTAGCCAGCTGGGCG
This sequence comes from Candidatus Buchananbacteria bacterium, assembly GCA_017992755.1. Classification (GTDB taxonomy): domain Bacteria; phylum Patescibacteriota; class Patescibacteriia; order 2-01-FULL-39-33; family 2-01-FULL-39-33; genus JAGONZ01. The sequence goes on from JAGONZ010000045.1 coordinate 250, forward strand.
TTGCCCGTCACTGCGTACATGATCTGACTATTGTCAAAACGCACTAATCGTGATCCTGGTTGCACTGTGACATTGGCGCCGACATTGAGCTGATCAAACTCATCTTGAGGAATAACTTTCACCGTTTTAGTAGTTGTCCCAAATGTAATATTATTCCAATCCCCTGTATACCAACTCCAAAAGGTTGAGTCGCTGGAATACAAATGACGTTTGCCGTCAGTCCCAACAAAATATAGTGAGGGATTTGTCGGGGTGCGTACGATGTCACCTGTTGTTGGGGTATACGTTGATACTGAAGTCGTAGCTTCTGGCGTGGATGTTACTGTAGCATCCCCTGGCGACTCCAAAGGCGTGGTTAGCGGCGCGTTGGAATTTCGAAATACCACTACCCCGATCAATACTACTACCAATAACACTATTACTGCAGCGATCACGCTCATTAACACATTCTTAGGCATAGAGGATACTAGTTATTATGTTATTGATACTATACTATAGGCGCTTTAAATACAAAAACCCGTCGCCTGTAAGCGACGGGTTTAAACTTCTAACTATTAGAGAACAGCTTCCTTGGCAGCTTTGGCGACGCGGAACTTCACGACGGTCTTAGCTGGGATCTTGATGGTCTCACCTGTGGCTGGGTTGCGGCCCATACGTGCTGGACGAGCAACTTTTACCAACTTACCGAGCCCTGGGAGTACAAACTCCCCGTTTTTCTTAACTTCGGTGTAGGCCATCGCGACCATTTGGTCCATAAATGAAACTACATCCTTCTTGGCCATGCCGGTCTTTTCGACCATAGCGCTCAAGATTTGTGACTTTGTCATCTTAGCCATATGACTGATTGTGACTTATTAATAAGCGTTGCAGTAGCCGGATTTGTCCACAGGCCACTGATAACGTTAGTAGTATACTCGAAAGTATTTAAAAATGCTAATGATTTCGTCAAGAGTTACTAGCGAACGGACGCGGCGCTAATAATTTGATTCCGCTGAGCGTTGGTGCTGGCATGCAACACTACAATTGTCGCCCCATCTTTTTGCAGGGCTACATTGAGGCGCGCTTCAACCAAATAACCCGTCTTCGCTGCTGTCGCACCCAAATTAAACAAGCTTAAATTACGATTACGCACTGGCACACTGCGGAGATTGCCCGCCTTATCAACAACATTGAAATCATATTGCACAATCCGACTGGCATCAGCGATACGCGGGTCCGCAAAGGCTGCGCCTCCAATGATGGCCATTTCGCGAGCAGTACTAATGTTATCAACACTTAAGCCGGACATTTCGACATAGCGAGTTTTAGTCAAACCCAGCGCCGCCACCTTTTCATTCATTTTCGCAGCAAATTCTTTTCGAGTTAAGCCAGTACTATCAGCCAAAATCACGGCTGACTGGTTGGACGATGCCGCCATCAACGCCACCCATAAATCACTGATTTTAACGCGGTCACCGGCCTTGAGCGGCACTTCACTCGTGGCGTCGCCACCAACTTGCGTCCGTGGATAATTAATTTGCTCAGCAGTCACGGTGACTTCACGATCCCAATCTAAGTTGAAGTCAATTAATACGAGGGCCGTCATCACTTTTGACAATGATGCTAATGGCAATACCTGCTCGCTATTACTGCCGGTTACTAACTCACCATTAGCGACTTTAGCATACGCAATTCCACCAAATAACGGGTCAAACTGAGTAGCAGCATCACGCATTGGTAATTCTTGGAGGGCCGTTGCTGTGGCCTCAAGACCAATCACCTTCACGGCACGGGACAAAGTCGGCAGATCTGAAATTTGATAGCGAACACCAGAAGCTGGGTTAACATACCAAACCGACGATGACGAACTCGTCGCAATAAAGAGTCCGGCATTCGAAGTATTTTTAGTTTTAGTCGCCACCGTCGGGATCGCTTTCAAAGCTGCCGCGGTCACAATCTTGGCAGTCGAGCGCAACTTATTAAAAGCTGTTGCATCACGCAGATAAACGCGCTCTGCAGTTATTGGATCAATATACCACAAGCGCGACGTTCCTGATTGCAGCACCACTCGACCCTTAAGTTCAGCTACTGAATATTCTTTAGGGATCGGTTTTGAAACTGGTTTCGTGGCAGCAAATGTTGAAATCGGTAATCCTAAACTGACGATAATAGCAAAAACGGCAATGATTTTTTTCATGCCTTATATTATACGTGCTGAAGCTTGATTAAGCAATCATTTCTGCTTCATTTTTTGAATATCTTCGAGCAATTGCTGCAAATCTAGGTACATTTTCTCGAGCGTCGCCTGGTCGAGGGCTTTCTCGCCCGCCGCTTTCTCTTCTTCAGAAATTTCTTCGACGTCTTCCTGAATTTCGTCCACATCTTCTTGAATCTCATCGACGTCCTCTTGAATTTCATCAACGTCTTCCTGAATTTCGTCGATGTCGTGTTGAATCTCGTCAATATCAACTTCAACTTCCTCGAGACTTTGAGTGTTGCGATTAACGGTCATTTGAATAAAGATTGCTAAATAAATTGCTTCGAGCGAGACGATTGTTGTCAGCGCGAGCAAGATTGTATCCCACGCGATACCAACTAAGCCAAGAACAAAAAATAGCGCGAATGCGCATGAGTGCACAACGAGTGAATGAGTTGAGCCGATCCAGGCCGTCGAGCGTAAGGCGATCTGTTCAAGAGTAGAAACTTTTTTTGGTTTTGATTTCATATACTCATCGTAAGCTAGATTTGATACATCCGCAAGTCTATTATTAAAAAAGAAGGAGTGCCCTAGAAAGGGCACTCGTCGAACTCAAGTCCATCAGACTCAAGCGCGAATTCTAACCAAAGCTCATTGGTTGGGTCCGGATCCGGCACCGGTGCCTCTAATAAATCCCAAGCCTCCTGATTGGGTCTGCATTCGATGTCTAGATGTCCATTGAGCGCTACAACCTGAGCCTGAAACTGATATAAGCCAGGATCTTGCTTTCTCCGTGGCGTCATTTCAGTCACCGCGTTCAGACGATACTTCAAGCCCGCCAATCCCTGCTTAGCATGTAAATGCACGGGGGTCCACTCCCCACCATAGTCTGCAGCTTGTGCTAAATGTTCGAAGTGCGGATACTTACGTAAACCTTCGAGCACATGCACTAACTGATGGCGTGCCAACGATGGCCGGTGAATTGCCTCGAATGCTACGGCTGCGTATTTCAGCTGGCTAAACCGCCTAAAAGAGTGTCGCCTTGAATACCCATCTAGGCACCTGCGAATGAATTTTCGCAAGCCCACGCGCTCATGGATACCTTGGAGATCATATGTAAGTGCCACGCGACACAAGTCAGACACGAGCAACTCATCGCGGAGATCAATATGAAATCTGATCCCGCGCACGAACGGCTTTTTCCAAGTCTGGTCCCTAATTTCGCCACATGCTCGCCGGACGTACAGTTCCGTATTGGTTCGGTAGAACGGGTCAGACGGCCCGCCAGAGCGCCGAGCACCCACCTGTTCATTGGTCAGGCGCTGCATGAGTCGAAACAACTGCGGTGCCACCTCTAAATACTGGGGCTTACTGAGACAAAAGAGCTTCTTTCGTTCTCGCAAATAAATGGGCTTAAAGAATGGAAGGCAATCACGCCTATACCCAAACTGTGATTTTGCGTAGGGCGTAGCGTGCCGCAGCCCAATTTCACACAGGACCGCTAATGACACGTTACAATCGGGGTTCGTCTGACAATCTAGACCCGGGCCAATAATCGCAATAATTGGGAGTTTCCCCGACTCTTTAAGGCGATATTCAATCCCGTTTGACGTTAGACGTAGCAGATGTTGAGCTTCCTCCACAACTGCCTGCACGTCTTCCTTACTGCGTTGTGCAATGTACGAAGCTGTGCTTACAGCCATGTTCAGTCTCCTTTCTGCTTGTTGGAGTTCAACCTTGACCTTCATTTTACGCGGAGATACTCAAAAGGGTCAACTCGAAATAAATCACGACTTCTGTCAAGATATACCAAAAAAACAAAAGCACCTCAGTGAGGTGCTTTTGCTGGAAAATGATTAACGAACTGATTCGTGGATGCTCAATGCTGGTTCAAAACCAGTAATATCAGCACCAGTAGCGTACGTCATGCTAGTTGGAACGTTGCGAACAACAAATTCGGTTTTGAAGTTGTTGGCGCTCATGCCGGTTGCAGTAATTTTACGCTTGTTGAAGCCATCGATGAGATACACATCTTTTGAACCAGCGTACTGGATGAGTGAACCAGCTGGCAAACTCATATCACCACGAATGGTGCAGGTACGACTTGGATCGTAATCCCCTTCGTAACTTACAGGCACTTTGGTGAACCGCTTGTTGTAGGTGTCGCCAAAGGCACCGGCTTCAGCGTAACATAAAACGCGGCCAGGCATTGTCACAAAGACAACGTTACTTGAACCAAACTTAATCAGTTTAGTGCCTGGGCGAATGGTGACATTCTTACCAGTTTCGATGCGGTCAAAGTCAGCCTGAGGAATCACGTTGACTTTGCGGGTTTTCCAGGTGCCTGTGTACCATGACCAAAAAGTATCTTCGGTCGTGAACAAGTGACGCTTCATGTCAGCACCAACAATATATACTGCTGGTTTACCACTAACCTTAATTAGGTCGTTGGCCTTGGTGGTGTAGGCGCTGGCAGTTGAGACACTTAACGTGCTCGCTGCGAGAGCGATAGCCACGGCAAAAACAATCTTTTTCATAACTTATATTTAGGACTTATCGATTATAAAACTAACGTCTTATCTTACCAGATTTAGGGATTTTGTCAAGTATTATTGTCGGTTGAGCATCGTCACGGAAATAACCCCGACAATTGGGTATCGCTGCCAGTGATCACTACTGAGTGCCATCGCCGGCACCATTGGCCCTTCAACCTTAATCCGATTCCCGGTCTGTAGAGTCATCAAGACGTCATTTGCTTGTAAAACTCCAAAATCAAGGGCGTAATAATTTCCATTATCTGCTTTTATTCCAAACGCACACTCTTCTGTTTGTGGGCCAGTTGTATCTCGATGCGGCAAACAGACATACTCCCCGATTGCCATTATTCGTTGAGGCACCGCAGACACTTCGCTTACATTAACCGTCCGAATTATTGTAGCAACCAACGTATCGAAATTAAAAGCTTGCTGCTCTGTCGTGCAGGCACTTCTTCGCGGTTCATCATAATTCAAACATTGTGGCATTCGAATTGTAGCCTTGAGCGTAATAAGTTGCTGATCACGAGCCGTTACGTATGCGTAATCAGTATAACTACTTCCAGCAGCGCCTTCTGTTTGCTTGGTGACACAGTACTGCTGTCCGTTAATTATTCGCTCAGACACGATTTTAAAATCACTGCTTGTAGTCATTGATTGGCACTCATATGGACCAGTAGTCACCGTCACCTGAGGTGGCCAAGTTTGTGGGTGGATATAGTCAGAATCAAATGAGGTTGGGTAGCTAAACGTCACACTGTTCGTTGTTGTACTCACCCAGCCGTTAGGAATAGACGACGTAGGACACGCCGCAAATTCACATCGCGGACCCTGGCGACCAACGGCTGAGCCATCAGGG
>JAGONZ010000046.1 GCA_017992755.1 Candidatus Buchananbacteria bacterium
TGGTGTCAGCGCGTGTTCGATCTAGTTGTAACGTAAAACTTTAAAATATAAAGTCACGATCTACGGATTGTGACTTTATATTTTTTGTGACTAGTATAATTATTACTATATGAATGATCGCTTAACGGCATTAGCTCACGGCTTTGGCTTGACCCAAGTTTATTATGGTGATGGTAAAGGTAAAACTACTGCGGCACTTGGCCAAGGTATTCGTGCGCATGGCAATGGCAAGCGGGTAGCGTTTATTTATTTTGATAAAGGCGGAGAAAATTATAATGAACGCCATGTATTAAAACAACTTGGTATTTCTTTTTTCTCATTTGGTCGTGATCGACGACGCGCTGATGGCAGCTTTGATTTTTCGCGCACGCAAGCTGATGTTGAGATGGCCCAACGATCATTAACAAAACTTCAAGAGATTGATGCTGAATATGATCTAATTATTTTAGATGAAGTCTTAAATGCAATTCGTTTGGAAATGTTGAGTGTAAATGAATTAATTCAGTATCTTGATAGTGAAAAACCAAAACAATTAGAGTTAGTGTTAACTGGCCGGGGCTTGCCACCAGAAATTGCGGAACGGGCTGATTTAATTACCGAAATCAAGCTGGAGAAGCATTATTTTGAAAAAGGGATTGGGGCGCGGGAGGGGATCGAATTCTAGAATAGACAGTGCTGTGAGCGGTGCGGATTTATCCGGGAACCACAACTAATAAAAATAGTTTTATTTCAATTAAAAAACAAAATTTATCCACAAAATAAATTATTTCTAATAAAAAAAGTTTTGTTGCGAAATAATTTTCTGTGCATAACTTTTATTTTGTAAAAAAATAATTTACGAAATTATTTCTAATAAAAAGTATTTTGCTTTACATTAGCAAAATAAAAAAATTATTTCACATAATAAATTAAACAAAAAATATTTTTTTGTGATTACAAAATGCATTGATAATTTTTTTATTGAGAGTATACTTACTAGTAGTACATTACATCTCATCATAGAAATTCTACAACGTTCAGTCGAACAGAGGAGGCAGTCATGTCAAACATACAGAGGCGACACATGCTGCCGCACATAACGGCACAAGCAGCGTCAAATGTCAGTAATCGGCCGGCGCAACTCGTAATCAATTCGTTGCCACAATATGCACTCGTGCAAGTGAAGACGTTGTCGGGCAATACGTACAGGTTCGTCATTATTGATGGCTCTCGAGGTGAGGCTGTGGTGTTCAACGAACGCCTTCAGAAATATTCTCACTGCATCATCGTCTGCTCACGCGAAAGCGAAGGTGGAGAGTTCCCACTCATCATCCGTGCTGGCTGCGAACTTATTCTCAGGTATGATGAAGAACCAGATTGTCCAGAGGCAATGTCTCGAGTCACTGAGGTCGATCGCTTACGAGATGACCTTGCTGCTGCCGAACTTATGATCGCGCAACTCGACCGAAAAATCGAATCCGCGTCAGACCACGAGAAGGGAATATTTATTGAGCAGTTTCTTGAAAGACTGCTGAATGAGTGCGGCTCGATAGAAGGTTGCGAGAAGATGCACCGGCTAGTAGCGGCAGCGGCCTTTCCTGATGGTCAGCTCGAACTGGTTAATTTCCTTGGACAGTCGCATGTGTATGGAATATTGCCACTGGTGATTTCTAGTCTGTACGACAGGCATCAGCAGTACCTCCTTGAGGAGCAGCAACGCATTGTGCGCCTTAATGACACTGGGAAAATCATACCTTTTTTTGGAAGCTCCTGGAATCCCGCTGACTTTCGGCCACCCCAGAATCCCACAGTCGCTGGACATCCGCCGGCGTTCGTACATGTCTAACCCCCCCCCCACCGCGCCGTCACCTAAAATCAGGTGGCGGCTTTTCTTTTAAATTAGACCTGCTCAATTATTGTCATCCCGGAAAATAATTATTAGACTTACTCCTTTATCGTCTTCCCGGAAAATTGGTGCAGGCTGTACTCAGCTGGAACCGATTTATCCGGGATCTTCACGTAATGTGGAGGTCCCCGCTTTAACCTGGCGGGGATGACGGTATTAAATGGGGGCGGATTTATCCGGCATCTCCACGTTTAACGAGTAGATTGCCGCGGCTACGAAGGCTCGCAAAGACGAAACAAAAAACACCCGCCATAAGCGGATGTTTTTCTTTTCAGTCTTATCGACCGAAACTGCCCTGTGGTCGTTCTTCGCGTGGACGAGCTTCGTTGACCGTCAATGAGCGACCGTCGAGGTCTTTGCCATGGAACATGGCAATGGCGTTTTGCGCCTCCTCATCAGTGCCCATCTCGACGAACCCGAAACCCTTCGAACGGCCGTCATTACGATCCATGATGACTGAAGCGTTTGTCACAGTGCCAGCTTGGGCAAAGTGCGCTTTCAAGCCTTCATCGCGCGTGCTGTACGACAGGTTACCAACGTATAAACGTGTTCCCATTTCGTTGAATTCTATTACTTTTCCTATCCGCTGGTCAGAACCTTTACTAGGGACGCGCAACGCGAGCCTACTGCCCCTCAGATATGCAAAAAGTATAGCATTGCGGGCAAAATTATGCAATACTATACTCTATAGCCCATGATTATTTATATATGAGCAATTTTCATGTAGGGCGTCACCTTGATCGTCAAATAATTTAAAGACTCTTTCTACGGCTATGATGCGATTCCGCTGGTTTGGATTAGTACTGGTAGCAGCTCTAGCGGTTTTTGCTGTACCAACACATGCTCAGTATGACGGGGAGCAAATTACGCACTATGCGGTGATGCTTGTGGTTAATACTGATGCGAGCGTGGTTGTACGCGAAGATATTACCTATGATTTTGGTGCCACAGAGCGGCACGGCATCTTTCGCGATATCCCGTTAGCTGCACCGGCGCCATGGTATCATTTGCGAATTACTGATGTCGTGGTTGCTGATAGTGAGGGTGCGAGTTACCAGGCTGCGTTGATGCATGAAAACGGCCAATTACGAATTCGGATTGGCGATCCCAATACGACGGTGAATGGTATTCACCACTATAACATCACGTACAAAGTCCAAGGAGCGATTAGATATTTTGATCAGTACGAAGAAATTTATTGGAACGCTATTGGCACTGGGTGGTCAGTGCCGATTACTGATGTCCAGGTAGCAGTGGTGCCGCCGACAGATGACGTGATTGCGAGTCGTTGTTATGTCGGGACGAGCGGCAGTCAATCGCCCTGTATATCAGCTCAAACGGCTGGCACGGCGATCTCGTTTGTTGCGCCATTGTTGCAGCCAACCGAGGGAATGACCGTGGCGGTCAGTTGGCCGCGCGGTGTTGTCGCAGCGCCGTCAATATGGCTCCAAGCGTGGGAATTATTGAAATTATTTTGGTTGTGCCCATTGCCACTGATTGTGGGATTAATCATGCTCTGGCGCTGGTGGCGATTTGGGCGCGATTCACGAGGCCGAGAAACAATTATCACCCAATTTGATCCACTACCAACTTTGACCCCAATTGAAGCCGGGACCATCTTTGATGAGTGGCTGCAGGGTAAAGATTTGACGGCGGAAATTATTTATTTGGCCACCCAAGGTTATTTAAAAATCACGCGCCAAGAAGCGGGTAATTTTTGGAAGCGGCAGGGGACATATACACTCCAACGGCTGTCAAAAATTCCGCCTGCTTTGAGTATCGAAGCGCAATTATTGGCAATCCTATTTCCAGCGTCGGCACATTCGTCGGTAACAGATGTGCTCTCAGCGTTTAAATCCAAAGCAACAACAGAGCCAGTGAGTGACCAGGCGGTGACCGTCACTACGTTCCCTGATGATCGAGACCGCTTAGCGCGCTCATGGCCGACCGTTGAGCGTCAGGTATATAAACAGCTAACTGCTAAGGGTTATTTTGTATCTAACCCGGCAACGACTCGACTGATGTATTATCTTTCTGGCGGTGCGTTGCTGCTCCTGGGCTTTTTCTTGTTAGGGAGCCTGTTGCTGGCCCTGCCGATTATGATCTCGGGTGCACTTATTGGGATTTTTGGTAGCTTCATGCCAGCAAAAACAGCGACAGGGGTGGCCGTTCGTGAACACTTACTTGGCCTCAAGCGATATATTGAAGTGGCTGAGAAAGATCGGCTGGCATTTCATAATGCGCCTGACAAGACGCCCGAACGTTTTGAAGCCTTGTTGCCCTATGCAATTCTTCTTGGGGTTGATCGAGCGTGGGTGAAACAATTTGGCGAACTTCAGCAGCCGACGTGGTATCAGGATAGTCATGGATTCCAAGCGATGAACTTTGCCGGTGTTTTGACGGAGTTCCAATCGGTAACCGCAGCTTCAATGAGTCAGAGTAGTGGAAGTGGCGGCGGTGGCAGTAGTGGTGGGGGATCGGGTGGCGGCGGTGGCGGGAGTTGGTAATAGTTATAATTCTAAAGCCTAAATTTTTAATTTTTAAATAAATTATAAAAGATAAATAATAAACGACACCAATGCAATACGATTTGGAGGATCGTGTAAGCAAATTTGGTTCAGAGATTATAATGCTCTGTAAGCAATTAGACCCATATAGTCCAATTAATAGTCCGCTTATTAAGCAATTAATTCGATCAGGAACAAGTATTGGGGCTAATTACATGGAAGCAAACCAGGCAAGTTCCAAACGAGATTTTATCAACAAGATTAAGATCGCCCAAAAGGAAGCAAACGAAACAAAACATTGGTTACGAATGATCGCCACTGCGACTCCAGAACATAGTGCCAAATGTCAGAATCTATGGAGTGAGGCCCATGAACTAGTACTTATACTTGCCACCATAGCAAAAAAATCCCGCAATAAAATCGTTTAAAAATTTGGATTTAATATTTATTTAAAAATTACAAAATTAAAAATTCGAAATTGTATTTATGCGCAAACGAATCATTCTTGGGCTACTCACCATTCTTGCGATTATCTTAATTGTTTTAGGCACACTACTTTGGGCTGGGCGGAAAGCTTTAGGTCCGGCTTTGTTGCCGATTAGTCATGACACTAAAGAAGTGCTGCGCCCGGGAGTTAATTTAACTGAATTGCCGTTAACGATTCCTGAGGGGTTTGAGTTATCAATTCTGGCCGATAAGCTTTCCAATGCCCGAGTGATTGTTCGCGATACTGACGCCAATGTGTGGGTGAGTCGACCGAGTGCCGGCGTGGTTACCAAGATTACAATTCGTGATAACAAAGCGGTTGAACAGCGTGATGTACTTACTAAACTCCGCAAACCCCATGGGTTAGCGTTTGATCCATTAGACTCAAAGAAATTATATATTGCCGAAGAAAACCAAATTAGTATTTATAATTTGGAGACGCAAGCTCGACAAGTCGTTGCCCAATTACCAACCGGTGGCCGTCACACCACGCGAACGATTTATTTTGGTAGTGATGACAAATTATATGTCGCCATTGGCTCATCATGTGACACGTGCGTCGAACCGGATACTCGTCACGGGACAATTATGACCATGAATCGCGATGGCAGTGATTTTAAAACATTGGCCACTGGTTTACGCAATTCAGTGTTTATGACGACTAATCCAGTTGACGGCACACTTTGGGCGACCGAGATGGGCCGGGATTTCTTAGGGAATGATTTACCACCCGATGAAATAAACATTATTAAAGCCGGGGATTATGGTTGGCCATATTGCTACGGTAATCGAGTATTTGATCGTAAGTTCGATCCTAAGGGTGACGC
>JAGONZ010000047.1 GCA_017992755.1 Candidatus Buchananbacteria bacterium
TGAATACCAATATCTGGCCTGATACGATTAGCTTTAATATTTTCAGTGATCCGGTCAGTAATTTCACTATGACTAATATAAAAATCGCGGAAAGTTATCGCCAGTTCTTTGAAACATTGTGGCGATTAGCGAAATAAATATATTACTTCGTCACCAACATATCAAACAACAGTTCCGGATTCTGATGCCCCGACTTTAATTGCAGTTCAATAGTACTTAACTGGTCAATCAACGCCACCAATGTCGCATGATCAAATTTTCCACCTTGCTTCGCTGCTTTCTTCGCAACAAACGGATGAACTTTCGCACCCGCAGCTGATGCCGTTTTCAATTGCAAAATAATTAATAGTTGTCGACGTAAGGCGCTGGTTAAAATCAACGGATGGGTGCCGCTGGCGAACTCGGTGGCGATTAGTTTTAAAGCTTGAGAGGACTGTCGGTCGGCAATCGCGTCAATCAGTGCAAATAAATTACTGGTCGCTGCTTCGGCCGATAGTTCATCAACCATCTTGGAAGTAATCGTTTCACCATTAGCATAGCTAATCAACTTCAGTAGTTCATTCATAAGTGTTCGACTGTCTGTGCCCATGTGTTCAACCAATAATGCCGCGGCGCGCGCTTCAAGGTTTGCATCTTTCTCTGTAGCGATTTCCAATAACCAATTTTGCGCTCCTTTGTTATCAAGGTTTGGATACTGCCAGCGATATTTTTGCGCGTCTAATAATTTACCGAGCGGTGATGCCGTTGGTCGCGCTTTGAAGCGGGGATCGACCACTTCAATATCAACAAAGACTAAGGCATTATCAATTACTTTATCATTCGCCTCTAGCCACACCGCTAAATCTTTTTGAATCTTTTTATTTTTGCGAATATTCCAAATCACAATCAATTTTTTCTCACCCAAAAACGGCGTCGTTAACGCTTCTTGGCGAATTGCTTCGAGGGTTGTTTTTTCACCTTCCATGGTGACGACATTAATCCCTGACGCATCGCGCTGTTTTTGAAATTGTTCGGTGATCGACGTCACGCGCTGCTTCACGCGATATTCATCCGAGCCGTGGACAACAAATAACATGGCTAGGCTTTAAATGGTTCAGTGTCACCCCAGTTACTGCCGACGCTCGCTTCGACCGCGATCGGTACTTTGAGCTCAACAACGGTGGTCATAATTCGAATCAGTTCTGGTACAATCTTTTCAACTTCAGCTTCAGGAATTTCAAAAACTAATTCATCGTGCACTTGAAGCATCATCCGGACATCAGGATGCTGGCGATAAATTTCGATCATTGCGAGCTTGATAATGTCTGCTTGGGTGCCTTGAATCGGCATGTTGACTGCCATCCGTTCAGCGCCGCCACGGACTGCGCCGTTTGACGCGTTAATTTCTGGTAAATATCGACGACGGCCAAACATCGTTTCGACATACCCCTTATCACGAGCACTCGCAATCGTTTCAGTGAGGTAGCGTTTAATCCCTTGGAAGCGTTCAAAATATTTATCGATAAACTGCTGCGCTTCTTTTGGCGGAATCCCTGTTCGTTGCGCCAGGCCCCACGCGCCCATGCCATAAATAATTCCGAAATTAATTTCTTTCGCTTGTCGACGCATTGCTGGTGTCACGTCACTTGGATCGACATCATGCACAGCGGCAGCAGTTTGTGTGTGAATATCGTGGCCGCTTTGAAATGCTTTAATGAGTGCTTGGTCGTCGGCGAGCGTTGCTGCAATGCGTAATTCAAATTGCGAATAATCAATCTTCACCAACCTCATGCCTTTTTTGGCGATGAAGGCGGTGCGAATTTCCGCACCAAGTTCGGTTTTAATGGGAATGTTCTGCAGGTTCGGCGCATTTGATGATAAGCGACCGGTAGCGGCAACCGTTTGGTTATAACTTGTATGTACCCGGCCGTCGTGTTCTTCAATTAGTTGTGGTAAGGCATCGAGGTAGGTGCTTTTCAGTTTTGATAATTCGCGGTACTCCAAGATTAATTCAATGATCGGATGTTTGCCGCGCATTTTTTCTAACTCGTTAGCAGCAGTTGAAATCCCGGTTTTAGTTTTACCAATGCCGTCGGTAGAAATTTGCAAAGTAGTGAACAAAACTTCTTTGAGTTGTTTTGGCGAAGCCAAATTAAATTCTTTGCCGGCCATCTCATAAGCTTCCTGCTCAATCTTTTTCAATCGCTTGCCATGTTTGTCGGACAGTTTTTCTAATTGCTGCCCGTCAATCTTAATACCCAAACGTTCCATTGCTGCTAACACTTCAACCAGCGGCATTTCGAGCGTATCAAATAATTTCTGCAAGTTTTTCTCAGGAAGCTCCTGGGAAAACTTTTGGTACAATTGCCACGTGATATCTGCATCTTCACACGCATACCAACTGACTTTCTCAATGGGTACTTCAGTCATTGAAATCTCAGTTTTGCCTTTGCCGATCAGTTCTTCAATTGGTTGCATCTCGTAGCCAAGTTCGACGAACGCGAGGGCGTCTAAGCCGTGTTGGCGATGACCAGCGTTCAGCAAATACGAAGCAATCATCGTATCAAATGACGCATTGGCGAGCGTAAAGCCATGGGTTTCAATTACTTGGCGATCGAATTTTAAATTATGACCAATCTTTAAAATATTTGAATCGCTAAAGATTGCATTCAATGTTTCGCGACCGAGCCCAACCATATTGGCCGGCAGATAATAGCCGCTGCCGGCGCGCCAGGAAAAACTAAACCCAACAATCTCGCTTGCAAACGGATTGAGTTCGGAAGTTTCGGTATCAAAGACAAATTGTTTTTGCTTTTTGAGTTGGTTCAAAAACTTTTCGAGTTTGCCGGCTGTATCAACGAGTTGGTAGTTGGCCTTGTCGGCTCGGATCTTGGCTTTTTGCTCAATTACCAACGGTGCTTCAGGAGTGCTCGGGAGCGTGTTGATTTGCGGCAGTAATTTTCGGAACCCTAATTTTTGAAATAATTTAATTACTGCTTCTTTGCGCGCTATTTGTAAATGACAATCAGTGATAGTGAAATCCATTGGCGCATCACAAACGATCGTTGCCAAACGTTTCGAAAGAATGGCCGATTCCTGATATGTTTTTAAAAGTTCACGAGTCTTGTCTTTAATCTTATCGCTCTCAATATTTTTATACAGGTTTTCAATGGTTGAAAAATCGGTGAGCAAAGCAACAGCGCCTTTTTCACCAATACCTTTAACGCCAGGAATATTATCTGAAGGGTCGCCGCGCAACGCCTTGTAATCGATTAGTTGCTCAGGGTTGAGGCCGCCGAACCGTTCGCGCACAGCATCGGCATCATACAATTTAGTTTCAGCTAAGCCTTTGTGGGGCATTAATACCTTAACTGAATCAGTAACGAGCTGGAGAGTGTCTTGATCGCCGGTGACAATAATGGATTCGATATCGGGATGCTCACGGCTGACAATCGTGGCAATCGTCCCGATCATATCGTCAGCTTCATAGCCAGCTTTTTCAAAAACGGGGATGCCAAGAGCTTCCAGTAAGTCTTTGACTACCGGAATTTGGGCGTACAGTTCGTCAGCCGCCGCTACGCGATGGGCCTTGTATTCCGCATACTCGTCGTGGCGGAACGTCTTTTCTTTGCGGTCAAACGTGGCCGCAATATAACTTGGCTTAAATTCGCGAATGGTTTTAAGGAGGATGGTGGCGTAGCCGTAGACTGCCCCTGTTGGCTCGCCAGTGGGGCTAGTAAGCATCGGCAGAGCATGGAAGGCCCGATGAATGAGCGCGTTAGAATCGATGATTAGGAGGCGTTTTTTGGCTTTTGACATAGGGACAGTATAGCGTGCCGGGGGCAATAAAAGAAGCTCCCGAACGGATCGGGAGCCAGGTGGTGTGCGATTGATAGCGACTAGCCTCGCTGGAGGACTTTCAGTCGTCGGGTGGTCATGTCGACGGTGACGGCGGCTCGCTCAAGGTGCGGCAGAAGGTCGGGTACTTTTTCATCGATTACTCGATACGCCATGCGGTAAAACGCCTCGGCTTTGATGGTTGCGAGAGCGGGTTCAAAGTCGCTGGGATCGCGATACAAAGCGGCTGACATCAGCACTACCTTGCCGTTGATTCGCCCTTCGCGCAGATTGGACAGAATTAGGTCACCGGCAATCTCGATGTTGGTCTCGAGGTTTGGGTCAAACGGACCCATAATCAAGGCTTTATTGGCCATATGGAGCCAATCAAAGCCGCGTCCGATGCCAATAATCCATTCACAATGTTCGAGTGCTACTGGCGGTCGATTGCTCGCCCGCACCTCAGCAATGTGGGCGACATTCCCCTTAACGAGCGGCAACAAATCCTCTCGCATATTTGGAGACATTAACGGATAGAACTCAGTCAGTAGTTGGCGCAGATCGTCCTCGTTGGCGCCCAAGATGGTCGAGAGATCAATGGTTTGACCGTTTTCTCCGTGAAGAATAAGCGCGTCGTCGTCGGTTTCGATGCCGCAGACAATTGCTCGGTCAAACTTCGTTTTGGCAAATACCTGGTCAAATTGGGCTTTTAGCTGGAGTGCCGCTGCCCGTGCTTGGCTAGTGTCGTAGTTGAAGCCTTTGCAGCCACGACAGATGTCGCCTCGCGAAAAATGGTACGTGATGATGGCGAGACAGGGCCGGCCGTTCGCCTTGCAATACTGAAGCCAGCTCGCAACCTGCTGTTGAAAGGCTAGCCATTCGAGGTTGAAGCGACTGCCGATATTCTGCCAGGGATTAATGATACCCATTGGTGTCTGGGTCATACCCGCCAGGTGCAGTCGGCCATCCATGCACTTGAAAGCGGCGATTTCGGTCGGGTGCTCAAGTCGGTACTGTCGACGAATCTCGACGGCTTCCGGTTGCATGAAATTTTCTGAATGTCTCCCGTTGATCTCTATGACTTCATCGAGTCCGTTGGTGAAGGTGGGCTTTATTACGTTCACTGCCATGTTCGGTCCTCCCTGTGTTAAGCGGTGTCGCGTGTTGCTAATGAAAAGAACGGCAGGTGCTAGTATAACTTCTACCTTAAATCTTTGTCAATAAAACCCAATTTTGATACTATACGAAGGTTAATCTTCTTCTCATGTATCTTCAGCGGATTGAATTATCGGGGTTTAAATCATTTGCCAATCGTACGGTGCTGGAATTTCCGGCGCCGTCTTCAGGTCGGGGGCGCAGTTATGGCATCACCGCGATCGTTGGGCCGAATGGTTCAGGTAAGTCCAATGTTGTCGATGCCGTCCGCTGGGTTTTGGGCGAACAAAGCTTAAAGTTGCTGCGGGGCAAAAAATCCACCGACATTATTTTTGCCGGCTCCGCCAAAAAAGCTCAGATGAGTTTAGCGGAAGTGTCGTTGTATTTAAACAATGAAGACGGCAAAGCCCCGATTGATTACTCCGAGATCGTCATTACTCGCAAATTATATCGCGATGGCTCGAGCGAATATTTGCTCAACAAATCCGAAGTGCGTTTGTTTGACATTGTCATGCTCTTGGCCCGCGCTAACTTTGGGCAAAACACCTATAGCGTCATCGGTCAGGGGATGGTTGATAAGATTGTCAGCGCCTCGGGCACCGAGCGCAAAGAGTTTTTTGACGAGGCCACTGGCGTTAAAC
>JAGONZ010000048.1 GCA_017992755.1 Candidatus Buchananbacteria bacterium
TGTAGAAATCAGGATCAGCCACGCTCTTATTGGGGTCGGCAGCGGTTCGGGCCAATGATGGCAAGGGCACTTATGTCTGAGGGCGAGCTAGTGGAGCAGTGATTGCTATTGGCGCCACCCCTGCTCCTGCTCCTGCAACTCCGGCGCCAAAGCCAGAAGCCTCAACTCCTGAGGATGACCAGACAAGCGTGCCTCGGGCACCGGTGATTACATCTGCAGATTTCAGTGATCAAAACGCGTGGTATAACAAAACCAGTGGCACATTTAGCTGGGGGGTGCCAGCTAATGTGACAGCGGTGCAATTAGTGTTGGGCAGTTCTCCAAGTTCAGTGCCGTATGTTTTGTATGACACCCCAATTAGAAGTAAAGCAATTCCTAATTTAGTCGAAGGTGTTTGGTATCTCAATGCTCGATTTAAGAATGCTAACGGGTGGGGTAAGATTGCCAGCAGAAAGATTCAGGTTGATATAACCAAGCCGACATCATTATCGGTAAAGCCGGTTGTGGCCCCGGATGGCATGGTTACCCTCTCACTATCGGCTAAGGATGCGCTGTCAGGTGTTCAGAATTACAGTGCGTATAATGGTGAAACCAAGCTGGGTGAAATTCCAGCAGCTGCTGGTCAGACTGATCTCAAGTTTGGTCCGCTCAGTGCGGGTAATTACACGATAGCGGTTCGAGCGTACGATAAGGCTGGTAACTACATTGAAGAAAAGGTTTCGATCGCGGCTGCAGAAATTGTCGCTCCACGGATCACTGAGTCTCCCGAGTCAATCAAGACTGGATCACCATTTATGATTCAGGGTCAGTTACCTGATGGCGTCAGCGCTGTCACGTTGTGGGTCCAAGAGGCTGGTCAAGACGCCACCAGTCATGCGTTGACTCCTGACAGTGCGGGTATCTTTACCTACTCGAGTGATCAAGTAAAAAATGCTGGAACTGTTACTGTCTGGGCTGAGGCTAATGGTGCCTCCTCGGAGAAAGTAGCCATTCGGGTAATCGAGCCTGCTCGTGCAAAGGTAGATATGGCGGTGGTGCAGACGACAGCAATTGGTGTGGCACTACTGGTAGGTCTCCTCCTGCTTGTATGGCTGCTCTATGTGGTGATCAAGAAGTTGAGCGCGTATAGAAAGGGAAACACCCATACCGACCAAGAACTGTACCGTGTGTTTGAGATTATCAAAGGTAATACAAAACAACACATTCGCATGCTTGAGAAGGCGAGCGCTAAGCGCAAGCTTACAAAAGAAGAGAAAGTTATTCTGGCTGAGCTTTCTGATGACTTAGACGAGGCTGAAGAATATTTGCTCGAGCGGGTGAAGAGCATTGGTAATCGGCGTTAAAGTTGAGGGTTCGAATTCCTCTGGGCAAGTCATCAAAAAACCCATCGCTAAATCGCGATGGGTTTCTTTGTGCGCCCAGAGGGATTCGAACCCCCGACCGTTTGGTTAAGAGCCAACTGCTCTACCGACTGAGCTATGAGCGCATGTGTTAAAAGTGACGCTGTGCGACATCTCCATGAAGGCGGAGATCTGATCGTTGAAGCGGGGGATCCCCGCCGCCGCGGGGATGACAACTCGCGTTGTCACTTTCAGTGCACCCTGAGGGATTCGAACCCCCGATCTCCTGGTCCGAAGCCAGACGCTTTATCCAGCTAAGCTAAGGGTGCTTGTTGTGACGTGTATTCAGCTAAGCCCTGCCCGAACGCCACCGGTTTGTGGTGGGCGGGTAAGGGTGCATGGATCTTCAACAACCAGTGCACTATATCAAATGTAAGCCTGTAAATCAAGTGCTATGAAGGCTTTTCTCTATTGGTGGTAGTTGATCTATAGTACGATCAAACGGCTTAATGCCCTCACTAATCGCTATTGGCACCTCATGTAAGAGTATTTTGGTAACCAGATTCTTTCTTAAAAGATAGTCATTTAATGCTGGGCCACTCGATACTAATCCATTCGGCACTAATGTTATCGCTGCTTCTGGGGAATTCACAGTAGTGTAACCAGACTTAGCCTTAAACTCAGAATTAGTAGTAACAACAATCTTACTAATATCTAAAGCTTCAAAGGGTGCTAATAGTTCAGGGGAGTATGCCTGGAGTGCCTCGTAGGTTTTTCGACCCATGATGATCGAACCATATTCTTGGCACAGTTCCAGGAAGTGTGGCCATACGTCATCGGGAATAAAATCTTCGCTCCCATCGATACGAGCGATATAGCCATCACTAGAGGTTACGTTATACAAGGTAACCATTAGGCGCCATCCTTAATGGCGTAGGTATTGGCGACATTAGTGTCGTAGACCTCTTTAGTAATTTCATTTTGCTTGTAAAGCTGCGTAATAGCAGTATCCATCGTGATCATACCTTCTTTACCGCCAGTTTGCATCACCGTTTTAATCTGGGAAATTTTATTTTCACGAATCAAATTGGAAACCGCCGGGGTATTGAGCAGGACTTCGCGCGCCGCTACGCGTCCACGGCCGGTGCGGGGGAGTAAGCGCTGAGCAATGATCGCTTGGAGGGTTACTGAAACCTGCATCCGGATCTGGCTTTGTTGGTAGGGCGGGAAAATATCAATGATGCGGTCGATTGTTTGCGGTGCGCTGTAAGTGTGGAGTGTTGCAAATACTAAGTGGCCAGTTTCCGCTAGGGTAATGGCGGTTGCAATTGTTTCCAGGTTGCGCATTTCACCGACCATCACAATGTTTGGGTCTTGGCGCAAGACGTGAATGAGGCCCGATTGGAAATTGAGCATGTCGGTGCCGAGCTGGCGCTGGCGGATTAAGCTTTTGATTGGCTTAAACACAAACTCGATCGGGTCTTCGAGGGTGATGATGTTGGTGCTGCGGTGTTCGTTGATGTAGTTAATCATTGCCGCGAGCGACGTCGATTTACCCGAACCAGTTGGGCCAGTCAACAGAATCAAGCCGCGCTCCAAATCACAAAGTTTATAAATAATTGGCGGCATGCCCAAGTCTTCCATGGTTGGAATGCGCGCTGGGATGGTACGGGCGCTCAGGCCGACGCGGCCGCGCTCAAAATGAAGATTAATACGGAACCGATTGCCGTCAGTATTTTCGTGAGAGATATCAAGGTCTTTTTCAATCGAAAATTTCTTCCACTGGCTCTCAGTCAATAATTCGCGCACGAGTGCTTCCAACTCGGTTGCAGTGAGTACTGGGTGATCGAGCGGAACGAGTTCGCCGTCAATGCGCACTTGAGGGCGCATGTCGGCGATAAGGTGGATATCAGAGGCGCTATGACTGACCGCAGCATGTAACAGTTCGTCGATACGCATAGAGAATAGGTGTTAAAGTGACCAGTTTTTTTTGAGTAATCCCGCTCGAGCGGCGTCGGTCTGAGCTTCTTGCTTGCTGGAGCCAGTACCAGTGGCGACCAATTCACGATCGAGGTAGATACCGATTTCAAAGGTCTTAGCGTGATCAGGGCCGACGGCCGACAAGACTTTATACGTTGGGGTAATCCCGAGGACGTCCTGGGCTTTTTCCTGAAATAAGCTTTTGGCGTCAATATATAATTTTTGATCCAAAATCTTTTGGAGGCCTGACAAAATGCAGCTGGTGATAAAGGTGGTAGCGGCCTCAATCCCGCGATCGAGATAGATGGCGCCAATGATCGCTTCCATGGCGTTGGCGAGAATGTATTGGCGGGCTTTCGAATTTGAATCTCGAGCTTCACCGCGACTCAGATAGAGGTGTGGTTCAATGTCGAGCTGCTGGGCGATGAGCGCGAGGTTGGTTCCATTAACGAGACTGGCGCGCCAATTGGTCAGCTCGCCTTCGGGATTAGGATAGGTGCGGTATAAATATTCGGTGACAACTACTTCGAGCACGGCATCACCCAAAAACTCGAGCCGCTCATTGTGGTCGAGTTCAAAATCAGGGTGTTCGTTGATATATGATCGGTGGACGAGCGCCTGACGGAGCAGTTCTGGGTTGGTAAATTTTACGCCGAGCTGTTTTTGGAGTTGATCGAGATTCATGATGTTGGTTCACTCACTTCTTTTTTTGGTGGCTGCGGTTGTAAATCAATCGCCTTATCGCCCATCTCTTTATAAATTGCGCCGAGAACGCCGTTAACGAATTTGCCGGAACTATCGCCGCCAAATGTTTTGGCGAGTTCAATTGCTTCGTTAATAGCAACTTTGGCGGGAATGGTTTCGTCGTACTTGAGCTCGTAGATTCCTAACCGTAAGATGTTGCGATCAACGACCGTGATTTGTTCGAGCGGCCACTCAGGGGCGAATTTGATAATCAAAGCGTCGATTTCCTCACGGTTATCAAGGACGCCGTTCGTAAGATGATCAACAAAACCGCCATCCTCGAACTCCGGAGCAAACGTTTCACGGTCGCGTTGAAGAATCGTGGCGATATCTTCGCTTTGACCATTGAAATCCCATTGGTACAAAGCTTGGACCGTGATAGTCCGGGCGAGATGGCGGTTGGACATAGGTTACTAGTAGAAGTACAGAGTTACTTACTCTTGCTCTGACTCTTGGTTTTACGAGCGGCGGCTGGCTTTTTGACGGCCACTGTTTGCCGACCGCGGTATTGGCCACACTTAGGGCAGGCGCGGTGGGCAGGAATCTTGGCCTCGCAGTTGGGGCAGGTGACTAAGCCCTTGGTTGGTTTGATAGCAAAATGTGAAGCGCGGCGCAGCCCTTGCGACTTTGTTCGGCGTTTACTTGGGAGACCCATAGGAATAATTAATGACTAAAAATCAAGAGTATAGTAACAGAATTTGATATAAAAAGCAAGGTGCTCCTTACTAATAAGTATTGCTTAATATAGAACGCCCGCCTCAGTCGCTATTGCGAAGAGACGGGCAGTGTGACTTTCGGGACTATGGTTGATTGTCGGGGTCAGAGTCAGGCTTGGACGATCGCGACCGTCGGTTGGCAGCTAACGTGACCGCTAGTGCAAGCCCCAAGGTCGCAATAAGTGCGAATGTTTCATTGAGGAGCGTGGCTCCCAAATGACTCAGTGTACCGCCATCAGACATGGTATGTTCCTCCTGTTGGTGTGTTTCCTATGCTACTACTGCGAACGGTTACTGTCAAACTACCAACCCTTCCATAAATTGCTCAAGGTTTTTTGGCAGTGGTAATTTATAATGTTGTTCGTTGCCCTGCGGATCGGTAAAGTCTAGCTCGCTGGCGTGCAAAAACAAGCGGGACAGTTCAATTTTCTTGTTAGCTTTCTCGGCATAGAGTGTGTCACCAACAATTGGCGTGCCGTAGGCGAGCATGTGGACGCGGATTTGGTGGGTGCGACCAGTGAAAATCTGGACTTCGAGGTAGGTGAAGTTGCGGAAGCGCTTCAAGACATTGAAACGTGTCAAAGCGTTTTTGGTGGCTGGGTCATCTGTCGCGCGTGCCGCGAACAGGCCGCGCTTGGTGACTGAACGCGCGATTGGGAAATTAATTTCACCGTTGTCGCGCTCGATCGCGCCGTGGACTAAGGTTAAATATTTTTTGGTGAGCGTCCGATCTTTAAATTGCTGCTTAAAATATTCCCATGACGCTTGGGTGGTTGGAATAATCATCAAGCCCGACACATCGCGAT
>JAGONZ010000049.1 GCA_017992755.1 Candidatus Buchananbacteria bacterium
ATGTACTGGTACTCGTTATAAACTTTGTTTCAATATTTTTTTCTTGTAACTTACTCATCCAAGCATCATATTCAGCAGAGTGCGCTTCGGCTTCGGGCATCATTACAACTTCAACTTTATAGCGATCAAGTAATTCCACCAACCCAACTAAGTGGTCAGTGTGCGAATGGGATAAAATTACATACTCAATTGTGTGATCATACAATGGCAACGTTGCCCCAAGTTTTTTAACAATCGTCGCATCCGGTCCCCCATCAACCACCACATCATCACCATTGGGCAAACGAATGAGCGCGCCGTCACCTTGGCCAATATCAAAGAAATCAATTACTAACTCATTCGTGGGCAGTCGTAAATATGATCGGGCATCAGTGACTACTGGTTGGGTTGCTGGTTGGAATACCAACCAACTCACTACTATTAACGCAACTACCAACGCAACAATACTGCCCAAAATAATAACTGCCCTGATTTTTTTTTGATTCATAGCGTTGAGTTCTTAGTAATTCCAAACGGTTGTCGATAGCGCCGCCAGATCGTATACAGCAAGCCATACATAGCCATTATTAAGGCGGCTGGCAGTTTCGGCACCGTGACTGACGCCAGTGGAATGCTCGCCAAAGCTTGGCTCACTACTAGCCAGTATGACACAATTACCCAACTGACCGCACCGGCTAATTGACCCAGCGGCAACCAGACACCCGCCGCCAGGACAGTAATCGCCCCCGAAATCATGAGCAACTCCCCTACTGGCAAAATCAAAATGTTTGCTGGTAATGATAGCAAAGATAGCTGATTAAAATTATAAAGCGTAATTGGCAAGGTCGTGAATTGCGCCGACAACGTCATTGCGATCATTTCACGCAATTGAAAACGCTCAGTGATCCAGCCTAAATGTTCGGTAATAATTGGCGATAAGTACAACAAACCCACAACCGATAAAAAGGATAATTGAAACCCAATATCAGCCATTAAAATAAATGGGTTATACATAATCATCAACGCCGCGCCAAACATCACGAGCGATAGTTGTTGCGGTAATCTTCCCAACTGCTGGGCGACCAATACCAATATTCCCATCACCGCTGCCCGCACCGCCGATGCTGAGCCACCTGACATCATTACATAACCCGCTACAATCAGAATCGTCACCCAAAACGCGCGTTGCCGCCGCAGGCCAGTAGACGTTAATAATTTCTGAACAATGCTAACCAGGACGGTAATGTGCGCTCCAGAAATGGCGATAATGTGCGTCAGCCCTAACACCGAAAACCAATTCGCGACATCAGCTGGAATTCCACGAGCATTACCCAAAATCATCCCTTCAATAATCGATTCATGCGGATCGCTCATTGATTGCCGCAATCGGGCCGTTAAGAATGTGCGCATCTTCATAATGTGCGCATACATCACATTGCCGCGATCACGATCAATAATTGAAACTTTCGGTCGCGAACAAATCACGCTCACACCAAAGCGTTCGAGATAACGCGCATAATCAAAGTCATCAAGCTGTGGCGGCGCTTCCAGTAAACAATTAAGCTTCACTTCATCCCCATACCGATATTTGGGCCACAAGCCAGTAGTTACTAAGGTCTTACCATTCGTTAGCCTGGGTTCAGCCACGCTCGCTACTACTTTAACGATTAACTTTTGTTGATCAATCCGCTCATCAACCGCCACCACCACGCCCGTGAGTTCTAATTGTTGATCAACATAATATCTAAGTTCGTTTGGATTATCAGCGGATGGAACCGCGACATCAAAACGCCACGCCCCAATTACGAGCGCCAACATGATTAGTAATAATGGCCGCGCAATTGATGACCAACATACTATTACCAGTAACAAAATTCCCGTTGCGCCATACAGCAAACTAATCATTGAAAAAGTACTATTCGGCGCGACAGCAACGCCCATCAAAAAAGCGGCGCCGGCCCAGACTAATTGCCGCGCCGGTGAGTGCTTAAGATTTCGTAAATAATGACTAAGTGTCGCTAGTCGGAGCATCATGGCCTCCTGAACCAGATGTGAGTTGATATTTTAAAAACGCTTCGGTAAAATCGTCAAACTCTCCTTCAAGCACGCGTTCAACGTCCGGAGTTTCATAACCACTGCGATGATCTTTAACTAACGTGTACGGTTGCAAGACATACGATCGCGCTTGATTCCCCCATTGAGCTTGGCGATGCTCGCCGCGAATCGATTTCATTTTGTCAGTCGCCACTTCAGTGTAATACACTTGCAACTTCGCTTTGAGCATCCGCATTGCCTGCTGCTTGTTCTGCAGCTGCGAGCGCTCGTTTTGGCACTTCACCACAATACCAGTCGGCAAATGAGTAATGCGCACGGCTGAATCAGTCGTATTAACACTCTGACCGCCATTACCGCCCGCCCGAAACGCATCAATTTTTAAATCTTCATCTTTAATTTCAACAGATGTATCCAAATCGAGTTCCGGAATCACTTCGATAAGTGCAAATGAAGTATGACGCATTTTTTCGGCGTCAAATGGAGAAATGCGCACTAACCGATGAACGCCGTGATCAGGATGCAAACGGCCATAGGCGTAGCGCCCACGAACTTCGATCGTGGCACTTTTAATCCCAGCTTCGGCACCGGGAGTTGTTTCCACCACAATCGCTTCCAGTCCATGTCGTTCACAAAAACGAACATACATGCGCAAGAGCATTTGAGCAAAGTCTTGAGCATCAACACCGCCGGTACCTGCATGAATGGAAATCAAGGCGTCTTTCTCATCATACTGACCACTCATCAGCGTCAAAAACTGCAACTTGGAAAGCGTGGCGCTAATCGCCGCTAATTCTGTTTCCAATTCAGCGGCCATCGTCTCATCAACGCCGAGCGATGCTAATTCGCTGACCGATTTCAGTCGGTCAGTTAATGATTGGACTTCTGCTAATTCTTGGCGGAGCTGTTCATATTCGCGACTAAGGCGCGTGGCGGTTTCTTGGTCATCCCAAAAACCCGGAGTGCCAAGCTGCGTTTCAAGTTCACTCAACCGTGACCGCTTGCGGTCAAGGTCAAAGTAACCTCCCGATTCCAGCGAGCTGTGTTTCGAGCTCAGTTAGACGTTCGATCATACGGATGTTATTTAATCGTATTGAGTTGGCGGATGAAGTCAAAAGAACTGGACCCGCCCATGAGTTGCTGGTACTGATCATACATGTCGCGCAGTACCGGTGGCAAGTAAATCAAGGCGACGATCAACGGTGCAAGCAGGATAATCATGGCAATGATATTAAACACCAATCGCCAAAACATAAACCGGCGAATTTTTTGAGTGTTCGCGTAAATCAATTTACTATAGTGCAAATTCTGCTCGAGCAACGCTTTCAGTTCGTTGGGGTTAGCAGCGACTGCGGGTGTTGTCGGTCGCTCTAGGTTATTGAGATAGTTTTCCTCCATGGAAACTTGCAGTTATTTCATTTTGCGTCGCAAGAACGCTGGAATCTCTAAATCATCATCTTCTTCAACTACTGGCTTGGCCGGTCTTGAGATTGGTGCTGGTGCACTTGGGGCGGCTGGCCGGAGCGACACTGGCTCTTCACGGCGTTCAGGCCGTTCATCGCGGCGTTCAGAGCGAACAGCTGGTCGTCGATTGTCATCGGTACTGACTGAGCGCTGGGTAAACAAGCGGTTCAGAGAATATTTCGGGTCCTCAAGAGACATCGCGCTACTGCGTCCTGACATATCCATGTCGCCAAAGCCAGTGGCGACGACAGTAATACGCACCTTGTCTTTAAGATTGTCATCAATTGAAGCACCGAAGATAATCTTCGCGTTAGGGTCGGCGCTTTCGGTGATCACGGTTGCCGCTTCATTGACTTCGCTCATTGATAAATTGGAGCCGCCGGTGATTACAAATAAAATGCCGCGCGCGCCGTCAATTGAAATATCTAACAATGGCGATGACACTGCTAACTTGGCAGCGAGCGTTGCTCGGTTGTCGCCGGAAGCCTCACCAATACCCATCAGCGCTGAACCCGCATCTTGCATAATCGTTTTAACGTCAGCAAAGTCAATATTGATCAAAGCGGGAATCGTAATGATTTCAGAAATTCCTTGGACGCCTTGGCGCAAAACATCGTCAACCGTTTGAAACGCATCAAGCAGTGACGTTTTCTTATCAACAATTTGTAAAATTTTATCGTTAGGGATCGTGATAATGGTATCAACACGATCTTTCAATTCTTTGTAGCCGCGATCAGCAATCGCTGAACGCTGGGCGCCTTCAAAGCTAAAAGGTTTAGTTACGACCGCCACCACTAAAGCCCCAAGTTCTTTCGCTACCGCCGCCACTACCGGCGCCGCGCCAGTACCCGTACCGCCACCGAGACCGCAGGTGATGAACACCATATTGGCATCTTTGAGGAGGTCACGAATTTCGTTAATACTTTCTTGAGCCGCCATCAAACCCATATCAGGATTCATCCCGGCACCAAGGCCTTTGGTGGTGGTTTGGCCAATGTGGAGCTTGTGCTTTGCCTGGTTGTGGTGCAACGCTTGCATGTCAGTGTTGACCGCAATAAACTCAATCCCTTTAATTCCAGAACGAATCATGCGGTTAACCGCTGAGCCCCCGGAACCACCAACGCCAACAACTTTAATCTTGGCGAGAGTTTCAATTTCTGGTTTGATTTCTGGCATATCGTTATCGCTTGGTAGTGGTTGACGTTGTAGTTGCAGTAGTTGTCGCCGTTGTGGTGGCCACTGTCGGCGCTACTGGCGGTACAATCGTAAAGCTATTGAGTAGTTGCTGGTACAATCCTTGTTCGCTCTCACCAACCGAAGTGGCTTCGAGCGTCACCATTGCAATCGTTGAACTCGATACAGAGATATAGGTAGTTAACGCTTGAAGTCCAGAGGCCAACAAAGATTCTTGGCGCACGATCGCTGCTCGGCCCCCTACTTGAGCTGGCTGACTGTTAATAACAGTAAGTGAAGGCTTGCCCTCCCAAGCAGTCGAGGCTAAGGCATCAAGCTCGCTCACGTACTGAGCCAGTGGCTTAGAAGTTGAGGCGACCATTAAGCGCAGCTGAACCCCGGGAGTAGTGCTGTTTGTTAACAGGTACACCGTTCGAGCGCCCTGCTTCGTCGAAGTCCCTATGGTAAATTCTGGTGGGTATAAAAAGCTAAAACGGCTTGGGTCTTGGTACACTGACCAATTAGCAGTTGGCTCGACAGCTGGTGTAGCTGGTTGATCAACAGGAATTCCGAGCGGGATTTGATACTCATTAAGGTGCTGATCGCGCAAACGTTCATTATCAAGATCTACAAAATGCTGGTAACTCCAATAGCCGACCCACCCGAGGGCGCCTACGACTACGAGCGCCGCAATAATCGCCACGACTGGCGATGGCCCAGTTGTGCGACGGCGTTCAACGATGGTGACTGGCTCAGCGGCAGCAACAGCTGCCCGTGGCTTCCGAGGCGCGCGAGGACGTTTTGGTTTTTCAGTTGTTGGAGAAAGTTTTTGTGGCATATAAATAATTACGGCAATAATGATTTAAACCAACCGCGCAATTGCTCAACGGTTTTGGTGTTAGCGCCTAGTTG
>JAGONZ010000050.1 GCA_017992755.1 Candidatus Buchananbacteria bacterium
CACAAGATTTGATCGTCAAAGAAGAAGGCAAATTCAACGGCGAAAAAGTTGGGCGGAATGAGCTGTGTCCTTGTGGCAGCGGGAAGAAGTTTAAGAGTTGTCACGGAAAATAGATTCCAACTATGACGCATTACACTCCCGAGCAGGCAGCGCTGTTAGAAGATTTCAAACAACAAGCGACCGCCAAAGGCTGGGAGTTTTTTGCACTCGTCGGCGATCCGCTGTCTGGCATGGGCGCCTCAGTATTTGGGACGACACCCGACAGTCCCAGCGACAGCGCGGCACGACAGGCGCGGCAAGCCCATATCGAATGGGAGCTTCAGCACGGCATTGATCCAAATCATAATCGCAATGAATCAACTTCTTAAGATAGACAATATAATGTATCGTGTTTCTGATTTGAAAAAGTCAGAAGATTTCTATATTCAAGTTCTTGGTTTGAAGAAGGCCTGGGAAGATCTTGATGCCCAAATGATCGGCTTTGTATTTGAGCAAAGTGATTCAGAAATTGTCATTCATACAAATAGTGATATTCCAAAAGGTGATTATAGTTACCTAGTTGAGGATGTTGTAAAATTTTGTGACGCAGTAAAACAATTAGGACATCCAGTACTACTGGAACCAATTGATGTGCGTCCAGGCAAATATGCTTTGATTGCTGATCCAGATGGTAATGAAATTCCGATTATTGACTTAAGTAAGTTTGGTGGGAAGCCAAAATTTGATTAGTATATGAATAGTAATCTCAAACTCGTCGTCTTTGTTCCACTCGACCATGCCGACGCATTGCGCGCTGCTATGGCGGAGGCCGGCGCTGGTAAAATTGGTAATTATACTCACTGCAGTTTTTCATCACGTGGTATAGGTCGGTTTAAGCCAGTAGCTGGCGCAAATCCGTCAATTGGTACAGTTGGTGAAATCGAAGCCGTCGAAGAAGAACGGATTGAAGTGGTGTGTAGTCGAGAAATTTTAAATGACGTAATCACGGCGATTAAGCGCGTACATCCATATGAAGAAGTGGCGCTCGATGTGCATTCACTTGAAAACATATAAGTATGCCGCAGCAATTTCTTATTGCTACCCTCGGCTGTCCAGGCTCAGGCAAAACGTATTTTAGTGAGCATTTTGCTAAAGAATATAAAATTTTCCATCTACAAAGTGATTATTTGCGCCGAAAGTGTTTTAAGTCGCCCCAATTCTCTTCCGAAGAGAACTTTGTTTTCTATAAGTTTATGAACGGGTTTGCTGAAGCCTTACTTGATCAAGGTTTTTCAGTTATATTTGACGCTAACTCAAACTTAAGAGAATATCGCCAAGAGTTTCAGCAATTGGCCCAAAAGTATCATGCCCAATACGCTACACTTTGGTTCCAAGCTCCGATTGAAGTCGCTTATCAAAGGACGCTTTTAAGGGATAACCAATTAAGCCGAGCGTATATCGAGCAACAGGCCGCAGAAATTGAGCCACCGATAGATATTGAACCTCATATTGTGCTCCCGGTGGATTTAGATTATCCTGAGAAAAAGGCACTTGTACTAAAAGCACTGGGTATAACTGAATAATTACTATGGGCGATAGGTTTGAAAATAGTGCATATATGACACCAAAAATTGTCATCGAAAATCCCAAAGGTAGCTATAAATCTTTTGAAATTGAAAGCGTGCCGGGACGCGAAGATTATCCATTGACTGGTGTAACGTACCCAGTTGATTATGGCTATCTTGAAGGGTATATGGGTGAAGATGACGATCCGTTGGATGTGTTTGTTGGTTCGGGGGATCTAATGGGCTATATTAAAGTTTGGCGGTATGATGTGCCGCTTGAAACCAAGATGGCGATGAATGTATCGGCTGATGAGTGGCAGCAGATACTTGAGGTGTTTAAACCGGTTATTACCGAGAATAAATTATTTGAGCAGGAAGTAGATTTTCAAAGCTTTATTGGGGCTTATAAAAACTATGAGCAGTAAAAAGATCGTTGCGGTCAGCGGGGGCTTTGATCCAATTCATCCTGGCCATGTTCGAATGTTTATCGAAGCCAAAAAACTGGGTGATGAACTGGTGGTGATTCTTAACAATGATAACTGGCTGCGGCACAAGAAAGGTTTTGTGTTTATGCCACAGGAACAGCGGGCGGAAATTATTGCGGCCTTGAAACCGGTCGATCGGGTGGTGATTACGGATCACCCGGAGCAGCCAAGTGATATGAGTGTGGCCGCAGCACTGGCCGCCATCAAGCCGGACGTTTTTGCCAACGGCGGTGATCGTGGCGCCAACAACACGCCGGAAACCGAAGCGTGCCAGCAGATCGGCTGTGAAATGATATTTAACATCGGTCACGGTGGGAAAGTCGAGTCTAGTTCGTGGCTGTTGAGCAAGTTCGCCGAGTATATTAAAAGTCAAAAGTAATCTATGCCAGCAGTCGAACTTCAAGTTGGCGTCAAAGTTCTGATTGAACGTGACGGTAAGTATTTATTATTGCGTCGCTCGCTTGAAAAGTATCCTGAGACGAGTAGTAATCGGTGGAGTATTATTGGCGGCCGGATTAATCCTGGGCAGCCACTTATGGAAAATTTAGCACGCGAAGTTCAGGAGGAAACTGGTTTACAATTAGTTGCTAACCCACAACTGATTGCGGCTCAAGATATTTTAAATATTGAAGGCTATCCAGATCGACATGTTGTCCGGCTGACGTATATTGGTCAGGCGGAGGGCGAGATTGTTCTGGATGCTGATGAGAATGATGAGTACCAATGGTGCACGTTAGATGAATTGAAACAACTTGAGGGCGTGGATCAATACTTAAAAGAATTATTAGTTCAGGGCATATTGTAAATATGCACTACGATATCCATAAAGTTGGCGGGATATTGATTCGTGATCGTAAGTTGCTCGTTGAGAAATCTTTTAATAAAGATTTTTATTTAGCCCCTGGTGGTAAAGTTGAAGTTGGTGAAACGCCAATCAAAGCGTTGGTTCGTGAACTACACGAAGAGTTTGGTATTCTTGTAGCACCAAAAGATATTGAAGAATTTGGCACGTTCTATGCTGATGCTGCTGGTCAAGACAGCAAAACGATTCGAATGGATGTCTTTATGGTTAACCAGTGGCAAGGTGAGCCGCAACCGAATTCTGAAGTTGAAATTGTTCGCTGGATTAATTCAGACGAAGCCCAAACTCTAGCCGTTGGTTCGGTGATCGCTCATGAGATTATTCCACGATTGAAGCAACAAAATATCATCGATTAATATGCGTTATAATAAACTGGTTCGTGATGGTATTCCGCAAAAGATTGAAGCCGCAGGACAGACATATACAGCTCATATTGCTGATGCTAATGAGTTTCGTGAAAAGTTGTTGGCGAAATTAGTCGAAGAAGCCCAAGAAATTCAAGCGAAGCCATCTGCGGAAGATTTAGCTGATCTATGGGAAGTGATCATGGCGATCGCTGAAGAATTTAAAATTGATTTAGCTGAAGTTGAAGCGGCGCGGAAAAGGAAATTTGAAAAGTATGGCGGCTTTAGTCAACGGATTATTTTAGAAGAATCTTAATTGACACTAAGAGGTTAGATTGCTAATCTCAAATCACCAACAATAGGAGGGATATAGATGAGTAAGGAAAAGCGCTATGTGGCGCCACTCGTACATTTTGAGTATGCTGATGAACCGGGGCGATTCGGAGCCTTCAGAGAGCACGACATCCACACGGGCATCGATTTGTATTGCGAGCCCGATGCTGATGTGCGCGCCGTGGAATATGGGATTGTCGTAGCGGTTGAAGATTTCACTGGTCCCAAAGCCGAAAGTCCTTGGTGGCATGATACGCAGGCGGTGCTCATCGAGGGTCCAACCGGCGTTGTGTGCTACGGTGAAATCGAAACCAGGCTGAGTGTCGGCGATCACGTCGTCGCCGGTGAGGTGATCGGCCAGGTCAAAACCGTTTTGCGTAAAGATAAAGGCCGGCCAATGACGATGCTGCATCTGGAATTGTATTGTCAGGGGACGCGCTCTACGACCTGGTGGTACCATGGCGAACAGCAACCGGATAGCCTGCTGGATCCAGGTTGTTTGCTTCAAAATATCCAATACTAGTACTTATGGCCTGCCGCCCGGCGGGCCATTTTTAATCCTCAGAGGTTTGCGTTATAATCACCTCATTATGATAACGTACCAAGAATTTGAAAACGTCGATATCCGCTCGGGCACAATTTTAAGCGTGGAAGATTTTCCCGAAGCGCGCAAGCCGGCGTATAAATTAACCATTGATTTTGGTCCAGGGATCGGGATCAAACGTTCCTCGGTGCAAATTACTAAGCATTACACAAAAGAAGATTTGGTTGGTAAGCAAGTCGCGGGTGTGGTTAATTTCCCACCAAAACAAATCGGACCTTTTATATCAGAAGTTTTAACGCTTGGGTTTGCCGATGAACATGGTGATGTTGTTTTAGTGAGCCCAACACAATCCGTGCCTAACGGACAAAAATTATTTTAATATGACCAGAAAACTTTTAACCTTAGTGCTAGTGATTGATGGCGAACAGCAAAAGATTCTTCTCGGGATGAAGAAGCGAGGTTTTGGTGCGGGCCGTTGGAATGGCTTTGGCGGCAAGGTGCATGACGGTGAAACAATTGAAGCCGCGGCGATGCGTGAGTTTGAAGAAGAATGCGCTGCCACCATAACTAATCTCGAACGAGTAGCGATTCACGATTTCCAATTTGAATCCAAGATGGATGAAATCCTCGAAGTTCATGTGTTTACGGCGAAACTTATCGGCGAGCCAAAAGAAACAGAAGAAATGCGACCGGAATGGTTTGCCTTTGCTGATATTCCCTATGACACGATGTGGCCAGATGATCGTCATTGGTTGCCATTAGTAATGGCCGGCAAAAAGCTCAAGACTTATTTCCTATTCGGTGAAGGCGATACGGTGAGTTCACAAAAGATTGAAGAAGTGGAAACACTGTAATTGTAATATGCAACGTGAAATCGAAATTAAAGCCCAGGTTGATAATCTTGAGGTAGCGATTCAACGACTTGAATCGCTTGGCTGTACTTTTAGTGCGCCCATTGATCAAGAAGATCGAATCTATGCAGCCGAGGATATCTTTAGTGAGACACATGCCCCTAACCCTAATGTGTTGCGAATTAGAATTGAGACTAAAAATAATAATACCCGAACACTTTTCACCTTTAAGCGTAATCAAAGCAATGAGCTTGATTGCCTTGAGCGTGAGACGGAAGTTGGCGACTCGCAGGCCATGAGTGATATTTTAGAATTTATTGGCTATAAGGAATCAATTCGGGTTCATAAGATTCGGCGCAAGGGCACAATTAATGGACTTGAAATTTGTTGTGACCAAGTTGAGGGGCTAGGGGACTTTATCGAGGTGGAGAAAATGTCGGATGCTGATGGCGAAACAGTCCAGGCGGAGTTATGGCAGTGGCTGGAGGAACTTAATATTGGCTCACTCAAAAGAGTCACTCAAGGGTACGATACCTTGTTGTATAACAA
>JAGONZ010000051.1 GCA_017992755.1 Candidatus Buchananbacteria bacterium
GTGATACCCAATCAGAATTGCGAAGCTGATCAGACCAAGGATACCTAATTCTGACCAAAAGTTCAAGACGATGTTGTGGGGGTATAAGAAGATTTCAAATGTTGGTAAATGGTACGGTTTAATCACCGTTTGATATCCAGCTAAGCCGGCACCGAAGATTGGATGGTCCAGGAGCATCAGCCACGACTCTTTCCAGATCAAGCGGCGAATGAAACCCGAGTAATCTTGGAGTAATAGCTTACTCAAAATGTATGCATGCAATGCTGGTGTTACTAATAGGATAATCGCACCAATAATAGAGGTACCGATTGCCCATAATCTTGTTCGTTGATTCCAGACGAGCATTGCTAACCATAGCGCCGGAATTGAGAGCATTGCTCCTTCGGATTCGGCTAAGATAATTGCGGCGAATGAAATGAGAATGACGACAATCTTGGCGACTTGAAATTTCCACTGAGCCTTTTCAAATAACCAACCGCTGTACAACATTATAATCGGCGCTAGGAACAAACCAATGGCGTTGGGATAGCCATACACGGACACAATCCGATCAACTCCCCCGCCTGCCTGCATGAAGGCTGCAGGGACGCCGTAGCCGCTGAAGTATTGCCAGAAGCCAAACACGGAAATGGCGATGGCGCTAACTCCTAAAGCTACTAAGATCTTTTTAAATAGTTGAACGTTGCCAATTGATAATAGTAACGCGAATAAAGCGATTGGTTCAAGGTAGTACGCTTTCCAAATTCCGAGGGCGCCAATTGTATTTGGAGAAATGCCAACGGATAGTGTGGCGATTAATGCGATAACAACTGATAACCAAAATACTGGTTGAGCTTTTAGTTTTTGCCAGTCGTAGCGTTTGGTGAAAATGCCAAGGGCTACAATGAGAATTATTAACGCTTCGAGTGCGGTAAGTGGGACCCCAGCAATGTTGAAGCGAATTAAATAAACTGGCAGCAGGGCAAATAGACCAACTATCGCCCAGTCTAAATATTTAGGCGCGAGCTTCATGATTTTTGTAAGCTTAGCAATTCTTTAACAGTCGCGCGATCAACGCCGCGGAGTGAAAGTAAGACCGTGAAATAAACGATGATGCCGATGAACGTTAAAATAAATATGTGTACCGGTGGTAATGCCCACAAAATCACGGCCATGACGATTGCTGCTACTAATGCTTTGCTGGCGGCGGTGAAGCGCAGTTTGATTCCTGTGTGTCGCTTGAGAATTAAGTAGCTGCCGATCAAAATCCAGGCTTCAGTAAATACAGTGAGAATCGCGGCTGCCCAATATGAATAAATTGGAATTAAGATTAGATACAAAATGATTGAAACGATCGCGTCAGCTGCATAAAATCGGATCATTTTCTTTTGCAGGCCGGCGGCGACGATCCCGTATCCAAACAAGGCCGCAATGTAAATCGCACCTAAGGCGAAGACTAAAATTCCCAATAGATCGCCAGAGATTGCAAACTCTGGCCCGGCTACAAAAATCATTATTTGTCGTCCCAATACGATTGAGCCGGCAATTAATGGGAACGTCACGATCACTAAGAAATCAAAGGCGTGAGCAATGGTTTTTTGATAGAGTTCGCGATTGGAGATGTAAAACTTGCTGAGCAATGGCAACAGTAAGCCCAAAAACATATACGGAAACTGCACCAAGATGTCGAGAACCTTATAAGCGGCGCCGTAAATGCCGACTTCGGCTTGTGAGCGGAAAAGGGACAAGATGATTGTGTCGGCACGGAAGTAAACTAGCGTTAAGGCGATCGTGATCGCTAGTGGCCACGAGACATTCCAAATCTCTTTCCAAACTTTGAGGTCGAGTTCCCATTTAATCTTCAGGTAACGGTGGGCTTTGAAATATAGGGTTGCGAAATTAACTAAGCTGCCAATCACCATTGCCGTCATAATTGGCAACAATCCCCAATTGTTTTGAATTGCTAACCAGATACCAAGGACTAATGCAACGCGACCCCAAACTTCGGCGCTCGCCGTTGTTGCCATGTCGAGTTGCTTCTGAAACAGGCTAGTGAGCGTTGAGCTGAGGGCAATTAAGAAAAACGAGACACTGACAATGGTGCTCGCTTGTTTAACAATTAGCGGATATGGCATTAGCCACGCAATCGCTACGGCGCTACCAAGGAGAATTACTGCCGAGACGATTCGGAGCGAAAAGATGTTGTTAAAGATCTGTTGCTTGCGACTTTCATCGCGACCAAGCATTTGGGCGCCGGTCATTTGCAAACCGAAATCGATTAGCACCGCAAAGAACTGAATGAGCGTGGTGGCGGTTGTGTATTGACCGAAACCGGTAGCGCCAAGATAGCGCGTCATCATCATGATACTAATCAGCCCTAAGACAGTGCTGAAAAATTTACCAATGACTTGATAGAACGTGTTGCGAGCAATTTGGGCAGCGAGTGACATGTGGATGCTAATTAATTACTGCCACAACTTTTTAGCCTCTTCCCAGAACGCCTCACTCTTCTCTTGTTTTTTCATTAAGTACCACCATTCAGCGCCCCACAAATACGTTTCGTCGAGACCGGTGCGCTGAGCGTAACTAAGGTTGCTTTGGAATTGTTGAATGCTAAATGATTTGTCGGTTTCTGTCAGTGGCAAATCGCGCAAGGTTTGGTTTTGGCTGGGCCATGGTTCAGCTTGGAGTTCGGCGATGATAACATTTGGAACGCCGGTAAAACGTTTAACGGCCCGGGCTTTGAGCGCATAAAATGCCGGTGGCAGCGGCCAGCTAAAGTAACCCACTTGTTCATTATGGACGACACGATACATCGTCGTGCCGAGGGCATCGCCACCGCTGCGAGCAGCCGGTAGCCAGGTGCTCAGTTCACCACTATCAGTAATTAAAATTGGTTTATCACTGAGTTCACGCACCAGAGCAATCTCTTCCATAAACAACTCGCGATCAAGGGGTGGGCAGATACCAAACGTGTCGAGATACGGTTCATTCTCAATTTGCCATTGGGTAATGGCGGGATTGCGTTGATAGCGCTCTACAACAGTGCGAACGTAGCTTAACTGGGCGGCTCGTTGTTCGTCTCGATCAAGTGATCCCACCCAGCCAGGTGCGTGGCACTCTGGCCAACGCGGCAAGCGACGGCCAACTGCCAACGTAATTCCTGCTCCGCGGGTGGCAGCTTCGTTAATTTGCCAATCGAGATCCGCAAATTGATAGACACCCGGAGTTTTTTCAATCTCGTTCCAATACGCCGATAAGCGCAATTCTCTCACTTGCAAGTCATCAAGAATAGCTAGATAGGTTTCGCGCCAATCGAGGTGAAGTTCATCGCGGGCGTATGGCGCGCTAAAAGTCACGCCCCAACGCATTGGGTCAGTGGCGAAATCGTGACGATAGAGGGACACCAAGCCAATGGTAATGACAACAACAAGAATAATCAGGGTAATAATGATATGCATGCGGTTACTGTGCTCTCTCATGACGGCAGTTTAGATAAATAATAACGCCACGCCAGCGATAATTAAGCCGGTAGCCATTAGTTTTTGGGCTAAGATCTTGGGTGTAAATGTTTCGTGAATCAGCTTTGGTGCGAATTGGGTGAGCGCTAAGAGTAAAATCAACAAGAAGACAAATTGGAGTCCTTGAAGAGCGTTCACAATCGCGACACTGCCGGATATAGCAATGGCGTAATTAACCAGGACGAAGCTGAGCGAGCCAGCCACTTGGCCGATAATAAACAGTCCCCCGGTTTGCTTTTGCTGCTTTGGCGATTTAAACATCGCGGCGATATCGCGCCGGTTAATGGCGCTGATCAGTAATGGCAGCGCACCTAGTACGGCACCGATGCGCGTCCAGACAAAGCCGGTGATAAAGTCAGTTTCGTTGAATGCCAGCTTGGCGAGGGTGTAACTAATGGCGAACAACAGTGTTGCGAGAATTGCGAAATAATAACTCGAGCGATTACCTTTGTTTCTGGTTGTTTCGTAAGAGATTAAAGCGGTTCCAGCAACAATTAAAATCAGTGCGGCAATGGCGGTTATTCCCAGGACCTCATTTAAAATAAAGTAAGCGAGAATGGCGATAATCAGTGGCTGCAGGCCGCCAATAAATGGGGTGATTCGGGAAGCTTCATTGCGGCTCAAGGCGGTAAACATTGCCCATAGCGCCCAGCAAAAAGTTATGCCGCTAGTTAATGCGACAATAATAGAAGTTGGCTCAGCAGCTTTAAAGCCGAACGGGATTAAGACAACCGCGACCAAGCTTAAGATTGAGATAAAAAAGGCATACACCGCCGGATTTGGAATTTGCTTCGTGAGCAAAACCTTATCAACCGCGACCGAGATGGCGTTGAGGGCGTAGGCAATTGTCGTGATGATGAGCCACATAGATAGGTATTATAGCACGGTTAAAATTAAACTCGCCCAGGTCTTGGGCGAGTGGGTATGGGTTGCGATTAGTGACCAAACAGCATAATTCGGAAATCTTCGCCATTGAGTTGATCAAAAAAGGCGCAATAGCCGTTAACGAGCGACCCGGCCGCCGGACATTTTTGCAGTAATGACCATTCTAGTGGGAATTCTTGTTCCATGCTTCTAATAGCGTCAGCCACTAAGGGTGGCGGTACCCACATACACGGCGCTTCACACCAGGGATGGGTTATTTTTTTGATTGCCTCCGCTACACGGTTTTCTTCAAGTAATTGATTGTGGCGCTTGGCTCGATCAAATAACGCGTATAATGCTCGGTACACTGGCGACAAGGCGCCCAAGGTTAGTTGCTTGTTCTCCGCCGCTAAATATATCAATTGGTCGCGCTCTAGGGGTAACGCCACATAGTGTTGCTCTTTCTCTGGGGGCGGTGGTTGGAAGGTGATCTGTTTCTTCTCAAGTGCGTAAAGGTTCTGTAGAAATCTGGGGGCAATCAAACTCATATCTCCTCGAGCCATAGTTTGCTTCCAGAATGGGAGTAGGCTCGTGAGTAGTATTTGATTGGCTAGCCAACGGCTGTTAGCTGGGGTGCGTTCACCGCAGAGTATGGATTGGATCTCTTCAGGCTCATAAAGCTGCATACGACCTAATTCAATAACTAATCCGTCAAGTTTCCACAGGTGGGTCTCAAAGCAGGCCTGTCTATTTGTTGCGCCTACGTTGAAATAGTCTGTATTTCCGGGTGCTCTTTGGAAGATTAGGAGGGTAGTATCAAAACCCATGGGGCCCTTTTCTATGGGTTGAATTGTAAGGTACAGGTGAGAAAAGCTTACGTTATTGGGAATCCTAAGTTAATGCACGCAATC
>JAGONZ010000052.1 GCA_017992755.1 Candidatus Buchananbacteria bacterium
GTGCAGAAGTTGATGCGAAGAATCGCCGCAAAGATGAGCTCGTAGCCAATATTAATGATCGTCGCTTAAGTGAACGCCTCGCTGACAGTCGCGAACAATCATTGGTTACTGAACTCAAACAAGTAACAGCGGAGATTACTAAAGTTGAGCGTGAATTGAACGCTGATGATTCACCAGAAGCGCATGACTTAGAAATGACTCAGTTAACCGACGAGCGCAAAGAACTGGAAGCTAAGTTTGCTGCATTAACCTCAAACGAAACCACGCGCCGCGAAGCTTTAGAATTATTTAACTCCGAAGAAGAGCGCAAAAAGCAGCAAATTTTCCAACTCCAGCAAGACATGCATGCGCGGCAACTCGCCCTTAATGAAGTGGTGGCGGCTTTAAGCGAACACAAAGTTGAGTTGGCCCGCATTGATACCCGCAAAGAAGATGTGGTGACATCGATGCGCCAAGATCTCGGCGAAGACTATCGACCAAAAATGGGCGCGGTTGAAGCGATTGATCTGGAAGAAGTGCAGCCAAAGATTATTCGGCTTAAGCGCCAGCTTGATTTGATTGGCGGCACCGATCCGGAGATTGAAGTTGAATATGAAACGGTGAAAGCGCGCTATGAACATTTGAGTAGTGAACACACTGATCTCGACAAAGCGATTATTGATCTGGAAAAGATTGTTGGCGAGCTTGATAAGCAAATTAAGAAACAGTTTGATGTTGAATTTAAAAAGATCAATACTGACTTCAGTAAATATTTCAAACAATTATTTGATGGCGGTAGCGCGAAGTTAAATCTTGAACAGCGCGAAGTGACGGAAGCCGAAGCGGCGCGAGAAGAAGTGGCCGAGGTTGCAGCTGAAGGTGAGATTATTGAAACAGCTACAGAAGCGCAACCGATTCCTAAGCCGAACGTTGAAGATCGTCCAGGCTTAGCCCAGATGGGGATTGAGATTGAAGCCTGCCCACCTGGCAAAAAGATTAAAAATATTAACGTGTTGTCGGGCGGTGAAAAGACCATGACCGCCCTGGCCTTGATCTGTGCGATTATCGCCAATAACCCATCACCATTTATTTTATTCGATGAAGTTGACGCCGCCCTCGATGAATCCAACTCAGCCAAGTTCGGCGCGATCATCGAGGAGCTCGCCCAAAAAACTCAATTCATCGTCATCACTCATAACCGCGCTGTCATGTCGCGCGGTGATGTCCTTTATGGTGTGACGATGCAAGGCGACGGTATTTCACGGTTGCTGGGTTTGCGTTTAGATCAGGCCGAGGCGATCGTGAAAGAGTAAAGTTGTAGGGGCGGCACGAGAGCTGCCCGCATCGCATTGTGTTTATTTGTCTTACCTTATTTATTTCGTCGTCCCGGACGTAGCGGGGCGAAGATCTGGGATCTCCACTTTATGATCACTCCCGAATTCATTACCGCGAACTGGCCTCTCACTAATGTTCGTATTGAAAAGCTACTTCAGCAAAGCGGTACTCGCAGTACACACGTGCTAACAGCTAATGAAGGCAAGTTTGTTTTGAAAATCGCCGATCATTCTAAAAATCAAACCGATATAGAACGGGACACCTTTGTCTTTAATTTTTTACGCGAACAGAAGTATAAGCACCTTCCCGAGTTGCTACTGGCTCAAAATGGCGATCACTATATTCCAGTTAAGGAGCAATTTGCGTTTGTTTTAGGATATATCGAAGGTGTGCATCCTCAGTCTGTGGTTTCTACCTGGCACCGAATGGCCGAACTTACAGCTCAGTTACATCAAATAACCGAGTATCCATTTGGAACAACAATTACTGTTACGACTGAACGCCCGAAGTTTTTAGAGGATACGTCTAGGTTGCGATTCGAAAAAGAGTACCAACAGTTAGCGCAAGAATTACCTGATTTTACAGACGTGCCACAACGGTTGATTCATACGGATATCGGTCTTCATAATACTATTCAGCGCTCAGACGGTGAATTAATCTTTGTCGATTGGGATGATGCCGGCGTTGGTGCCCGGATTCTTGACCTGGGCTATCCGTTAATATGCCAGTTCATTTCTCATGATCTGGTAATCGATACTGCCAATGCAAAAGCTTTTTATGCGCGTTATCAAGAACTAGAACCATTAACAAAAACCGAAAAAGAACAACTTTTTGATGCCGGGTTATTTTTTGCGCTGATGTATTCGAAATATGGAGATAGTGAGAAAAATTGGCAACGAATACAATTTGCCATCCAAAATAAATCTCAACTAATACATTTGTTTCAATAAAAGAAAGCCCGCAAATTAACGCGGGCTTAGAGAAGGGTCGATTATTTGGGTTCAGCCGATACAAACTTTGCACCGCGCACGGCGATCTCGACTGTAAGCAGTATCGGTTTCGGGTTCCTACTGTCTGGCTCCGAAGTAACGAAGCGCAGGTTGTGACTGCGGACTCGGAGGTAGTAAGCAGGGTTAAAGTCATTATTGATGATGCGGATGACCCGTATGCCCGGGTCTACTGCTTCAAGCTCGGCTTCAGACAATAACTCAGTCAGGATTTGTCGCATTTCTGCTTGGCTTTCATCATGAAACAGTGGCCGCTGGTTCATGATAATGCAGTAGCGTTTGCAAAAGCTCATCCAAGCATGCTGAGTGATCACTATTTCACCGAGCTTGGCGTGGTTAAGAGTCAGGTTCTCCGGCATTGGCGGCGGCGTATTTTTGGACAGCCAAGGCATTCTGTGTCCGCTGACAATCTCGCTCTCCGGCAACTGTGCTAATTGATCATGCACGCGCGGGAAGCGCTTGATTATCCGCCCATATTCAATCTGCTGCGAACCCAGGCCAAGCAATATATGGAGCGATCGATACAGTAGATTGGTGCCCACCATACTTTGATCGCAGGTTCGAATCGTTGCCTGAGACAGATATCTTGGCCTCAAATTGAGATTATCACGAGCGACCAGCAGGAAAATCTTCCAAAGCTCTTCGTCAGTAAAGGAATCGAAAAGTTGCTGGCGAGCCACTCTCTGGCTCACGGTATTTTTTGGTGGCTGCTGACACAGTTCACCGCTCGTAGCCCCAACTTTTTGTGGCTGTGGTGGGCGTAGCGGCGCAATTTGCAAAGTCGCCAGGGTTTCCTGGATGCGTGGCCAGTTGGCAATGATCGTCTCGGCCCGAACAAGTTCTTGGCAACCAGCCAGTTCTCTCAAGATCTCATAGCAGTGCATCGGCTGGCAATTGATCACAATATTCCTGGCTGCTTTCGGCTTGTCGGTTAGACTGTAATTGAAGCGTTTGCGCATCAGGCGAGCCAGTTTCACAATCTCATCATTTGAAAGATTGTTTACGGCTGCCAACTGGACTAGTCCAGCCTCTTCTTTATTCACGGCTATACCCTCCAGTGGTTGGCTGTCGGTTTCTATATCGACAGTGGTTTGTGTAAGAACAACGTCTCATTATGGCATATATCTAAATATTAGTCAATATTAGCACCTTGAATAGTTGACATTCTTAATATTTTCCGCCATACTATTACTACCGTCTATTGTGCTCAACTTAGACATATTAACTCAAGATTCATGTTATCTATCCGCTTTACGCGAGTTGGTAAAAAGAAACAGCCAACATATCGCATTATCGTCACTGAGAAAACGCGCGACCCATGGGGTAAGCACGTTGAAATTCTTGGTAATTACAACCCACGCACGAAAGAGGCGCAGCTTCAGGCCGAAAAAATTCTCGGCTGGATCAAGAAAGGCGCTCAGGCCACCGCTACCGTTCACAATTTGCTCGTAAACCAGGGAATTATCAAAGCTGATAAGGTCCGCGCTGGTAAAACCCAGCCAGGTAAGAAACGCGCTGCTGAATTAGACAAGGCTAAGGCTGACGAAGCTGCCAAAGTAGCCGCTGAAAAAGAAGCTGCAGCGCAAGCTGAAGCCCCAGTAGTCGAAGCCGCCACTGAAGAAACGCCAGCTGCTGAAGCTCCAGTTGAAGCCGAAGTTGCTGCCGTTCCTGA
The DNA here is from genome assembly GCA_017992755.1 of Candidatus Buchananbacteria bacterium. Lineage (GTDB taxonomy): Bacteria > Patescibacteriota > Patescibacteriia > 2-01-FULL-39-33 > 2-01-FULL-39-33 > JAGONZ01. The sequence continues at coordinate 3,994 of JAGONZ010000052.1, forward strand.
AGGTGAAACACCTGCCAATTCGTAATTGACTGCCCTCCGGCATTTGATATACTGACGATAGTCGCTGGCACTGCCGCCGGCACTTGCAAGCTTCTAGCTTTGCATTAGAAATAATTGAAAAGATATGGCCGAGCGAGACCAGCAGTTTGTAGAAGGCATCGTAAAAGCGATTGTCTCAAAACCAGATGATGTCCGCGTTGACCGCATTGTCGACGAGCGTGGCGTTCTCCTAACCCTCAATGTCAACCCAGCCGATATTGGCTACGTGATCGGTAAGCAAGGCCAAACCGCCCGCGCGATCCGCACGCTCGCCAAGATCATTGGTGCTCAAAACAACGCTCGCGTCAACTTGAAGATTGCTGAACCAGAAGGCTCACGCGGTCCACGACCACGCCCAGAGCAAGCAGCAGAACAGATTGATACCGACGTTATCGACGATCTCACTATCTAACTCTAGTTTGAAAGAAAACTCCCTCGCATTCGCGGGGGAGTTTTGTATTGACATTTCAATCTGATCGTTCTATGATATGCTATCTATATGAAACAGTTCGACATCATCACGATCTTCCCAAATATTCTCGACTCTTATTTTAGTGAGAGTCTCTTTAAGCGTGGTCAGCAAAATAAATTATTGAAAATCGTCACTCACAACTTGCGCCAATGGACCACTGATCGCCACCGCACCGTTGATGATCGACCGTATGGTGGGGGAGTTGGGTTGCTGTTTAAAATTGAGCCCTTGATCAAGGCGATTACTAAGATTAAGAAAAAGAAAAAGTCGCGAATTATTTTAACCGCGGCCAACGGCAAGCAATTTACCCAGCGTGATGCTTCGCGGTTAGCAAAGTACGATCAATTAATATTTGTCTGCCCGCGGTATGAGGGAGCAGATGCGCGTGTTGAAAAGCTAGTGGATGAGAAATTATCAATTGGTAATTATGTCCTGACCGGCGGTGAATTAGCGGCCGCGGTCATGATTGATGCCGTCGCTCGGCACATTCCAGGATTTGTCGGTAAAGAAGAATCAGTGGCTGGCGATTCTCATCGCGAAGACGGGTACCTCGAACATCCGCACTATACTCGACCAGAAGTAGTTGAATATAAGGGTAAGAAATTGCGCGTCCCGAAAGTGTTGCTTTCGGGTAACCATGGCGAGATTGAGAAGTGGCGGAATAAGAAGTCCAAGCGTATAGCAGATGGCGTATAG
>JAGONZ010000007.1 GCA_017992755.1 Candidatus Buchananbacteria bacterium
CCTTGCGACTTTGTTCGGCGTTTACTTGGGAGACCCATAGGAATAATTAATGACTAAAAATCAAGAGTATAGTAACAGAATTTGATATAAAAAGCAAGGCAACCTCTGGTTGAGGTAAAACGTGGAGGTCCCGGATAAATTGGTTCCAGCTGAGTACAGCTTGCACCAATTTTCCGGGATGACGATTATTGAGCAAGTCTAATAATAAATAAAGAAAAGCCCGCCTCGTTCACTGGTGTGAAGAAGCGGGTGTTATGGGCGGGGATGTTAGCGGCATCGCTATTCAGTTTTGAGCTGGGTATCGACGCTGGGCTCTGGCTTGGACGATTGGGCCCGCCGATGTGCGATCAGTGCCAATAGCACTCCGAACGCTATTGTGGCCGCGAGGGCAAACGCATCATTGATGAGCGCCGCGCCTAAGGGGCTAAGTGTACCGCCGTCCGACATAAAATGTCCTCCTATGGTGTGTTCTTATGCTACCACCTAACGTGATAATTGTCAATCCAATCAGTTTTATTCTACCAACCCTTCCATAAATTGCTCAAGGTTTTTGGGGAGGGGGAGTTTGAAGTGTTGTGGGTTGCCTTGAGGGTCAGTAAATTCTAATTCACTGGCGTGTAAAAATAGCCGTGAAAGTTCAATTTTCTTGTTCGCTTTTTCGGCATACAACGTGTCACCCACAATTGGAGTGCCATACGCGAGCATGTGGACGCGAATTTGGTGAGTGCGGCCGGTGAAAATCTGAACTTCGAGATACGTGAAGTTGCGGAAGCGCTTCAAGACATTGAAACGAGTCAAAGCGTTTTTGGTGGCTGGGTCATCTGTCGCGCGTGCCGCGAACAGGCCGCGCTTGGTGACTGAACGCGCGATTGGGAAATTAATTTCACCGTTGTCACGCTCGATCGCGCCGTGGACTAAGGTTAAATATTTTTTGGTGAGCGTCCGATCTTTAAATTGCTGCTTAAAATATTCCCATGACGCTTGGGTGGTTGGAATAATCATCAAGCCCGACACATCGCGATCAAGACGGTGCACAATTCCCGGGCGAGCGCTATCACCGACATCTTTGGTGTGTGGGTAATGAGCCACGAGCCAGTCACTCAGCGTTGGTGTGTTTGAAGTTGGCGTTGGGTGTACCAATAATCCTGCTGGTTTATTGATAATTAAATAGTCAGGGGTTTCAGCGATAACTTTAACCTTAACATCTTTGACGTTGGCAGCAATGAGTTCGCCTGAAGGGTGCGGTGCTCGCTCAGGCACGGTCACGAATTCAATCACATCATCAGCTTTCAAAAAACGATGGACGGTGGCTTTTTGGCCGCTCACGATGACGGCACCAGAAAGGATCATTTTTTTAATTTGCGAGCGTGTTAAATCAGGCAATTGACTGGTGAGAAAAATGTCGAGGCGTTGGTCGTGGTTGTCGGCGGTAACAGTAATGGCGGTTGGCATATAGCGTATAGCTTATAGCGAATAGTAGGTTATTAAAATGGAGCGTAGGTATAAATGACTATAAGCCATCTGCTATACGCTATCAGCTGACTTTTGATGAAGTAAGCGTTTGCGTTCCTCCTCATAGGCGATGATGTCTGGATGCAGGGCTTTTAAAGCCTCATCGTCTAGTTGGTTTAATTCGTGAGCGCGGTTTTCTAAATATTCTCGGGTATTGCGCCCTGGATCTTCTAAAACCTCACCTAGTAACGCATTAAGGATCATGCCGACACGTGGGCCGGGAGTGAGCTTGAGCAGTGGCATCAATTCATCACCGCGTAAGGCCAGCATCTTTGGGGTAATCGGCTCGAGCTGCACTTCTTTGAGTCGACGCTCAAGTTGGAGTAGCTTCCAAGGCTTTGCCTTTGGTCGCCCCATACCCAGACGATCACAAATGCGCACCGCAATGAAATCTTCGATGTGGTCTTTGCCTAAGCGATTCAATAATCGCCGGACGCCGGCATCAGTGACGCTGTCGAGCGCGTAGTAAAACATGTGGTAGCGCACCAAGTGAACAACCTTAGTGATGATGTCGTTAGAATAATTTAAGCGCTTCAAAATGGTCTTGGTCATTTTGGCACCGACAATGTCGTGATTGTAAAAAGTCGATTCGATTCCATCACCTTCTTTGGTGTCTGGCTTGCCGATATCGTGAAAGAGCGCCGCTAAGCGAATTTCTAAACTGTAACTGCGTTCAACGGCAACATCAAGTGCGCGCACTAAGTGTTCAAAGACATCGTAAATATGTGCTTTGTTTTGCCCGACGCCAATAGAGTCTTCGAGTTCGGGAATTAGTGGTTTCAGTAAGCCCAAGACATGCAGTAAGCGAATACCTTCGCCAGCCCGGTCGCTCAAAATAATTTTGGTAAACTCATCGTTGATGCGCTCAACTGACATCTCGCTAATCGCATCAGCTTTCGCGGCAATGGCCGCCGCGGTATCATTATCAATCGCGCAACCCAGCTGACACGAGAAGCGAATTGCACGCATCATTCGGGTGTAGTCTTCCTGGAAGCGCTCCTCTGGCTTACCAATTGCTCGAATTACACGCTGTTCAAGGTCATGCAAGCCATCATATACGTCGATGAGATTTTTCGCTGCTATGTCCCACGCTAACGCATTGATCGTAAAATCACGCCGCCCTAAATCAGCTTCAATTGGTAAGTCTTTATCGCTTTGAATTTCAAAATCGGTATAGCCACCTGACATGCCGGCCACTTCGGTTCGGGGTAAGGCGATATCAAAGGCTTCCCCCTCATAGTCTGTGGGTTTGAATTTGAAAACACCGAAACTTTTACCCACCAAATTTGTATCGCCAAGCGTTGCTAGAAAAGCTTCCAAATCGGCCGCGGCAACTTTTGTCACCACGAAATCATAATCTTTGGTTTGGCGATCAATAATAATGTCGCGGACGGCACCACCGACCAAATAAACATTGGCTTGAGGGAAATTGGCAATGAGTTTTTGGACAAATCCAAACTCCGGCTGTTGGAGTGCCGTCAGTTGCCAGGCGGTTAGTTTTTTTGTCGCGTTTTGCATATCAATATTGTAGCACGGTGATAGCGGATCATAGCACGAATGGAGGATTTTGTCGAGGCTTTTACGCTTTCACCCCACCCATAACACCTTCCCCTGCATCAGGGGAGGAATTCTCACTTGGAGGGTGACGAACCTAGCGGCTATATGTTATCGTATCCGTATGCCAAAAGTCAGTATTATTATCCCAGCCCTTAACGAAGCCCGCTCGCTTCGGGCGTTGTTGCGATCGATTGCTACTCAAAGCTTTAAAGACTTTGAAGTGGTTTTGGCTGATGCTGGCTCAACTGATGGAACCGCAGCGATTGCCAAAGAGTTTGGAGTTCGCGTGGTTACGGGTGGTTTGCCGTCAGTTGGTCGCAATGCCGGAGCTGCTGCGGCTCAAGGCGAATATTTATTATTTCTAGACGCAGATGTAATTTTGGGTCGGCATTTTTTGCGCGAAATGGTTACCGAATTTGAAGCCAAAAAAGTTGATGTCGCTTCATGTGGGATCGTGCCGCTGTCAGATAAGTTAGTCGATGTCATTTTGCACGGTGTGGCCAATGCCTACATCTCCGTCACCCAATATTTTTATCCGCACGCCCCTGGGTTTTGTATCTTAATTAAAAAATCATTGCACGAGCAGATCAATGGCTTTGATACTGCACTCACCTTGGCCGAAGATCATGATTACGTTAAGCGTGCGCGTGAGTTGGGTAAATTCCGAATTTTAAAAACACCAAAAATATTTGTTTCCGTGCGCCGCTTTGAAAGTGATGGGCGGCTTAATGTTTCGGCGAAGTATGTGCTCTGTGAAATGTATCGTATGATGTTAGGTGAAGTTAAAACCAATGCGTTTAAATATAAGTTTGGCCATCATAAAGTAGAAAAGTAAAATGAGTGCCCTTTCAGGGGTTCTAACATAGAGTTTAAAACCCGTCGCTCGCGAGCGACGGGTTTTATATTGGTGGACACTAGAAGAGTCGAACTTCTGACCTCGTCCACGTCAAGGACGCGCTCTAACCAACTGAGCTAAGTGTCCAAATTTTCTGTAGGCGTTCGTTTGTTATCTGGCCAGTAGGCCTGGATGGAATTGAACCATCGACATCTACCTTATAAGGGTAGCGCTCTAACCCCTGAGCTACAGGCCCTGATTTGTGTTATCTAATCTGTAGGCCTGGATGGTCTCGAACCATCGACATCTACCTTATAAGGGTAGCTGCTCCCCGCCCGTACCGAACGGGTACGTTCGGGCGGGTAACCCCTGAGCCCTGCCCGACCCGGATGGGCGGGTACAGGCCCTCAACCAACTTCTTTTTCAAGAATTTCCTACCCGCAGCACTCTTTAAATACAACTCTCTTTTTCTGGCTTCTTCAAAATTATCGTATTCTTCACTATAAATCAACTGCACATTATTCATCCGAGAAGTTGTAACGGTTCTGCCTCGTCGATGTTCTTTCAATCGTCGTCTGATGTCGTTGGTAACACCTTTATATAGCTTACCACTAACGTCCTTTAAGACATATACCGTAAACATCATGAGCGTTATTGAACTGCCTTACTATATCACGAACTTTCTGTGATTTCAAGCCAGGGGCGAATGGAGACGACGCTCAATATGGGCGATAATTGAGGGTCGGGCTGTCGTCAAAGATTCAGCTATTTCAAATTCTGCTCGTTCAGCACTGCCGCTGGCTTCGAGATCGCGTCCAAGATCGCGGGCGTCGGTGCTGTCGAGGGTGATAATGATGCCGGCAGTAGTCTGGGCGTCTTGTTCGTACAGAATGGCGGCCGCAACGACGTTTGGCATAGTAACAATCAGATCACTTATTAGTTCATCAAGTGACGTTGGATCGGATTGAGTTTCAATGAAATCAGCTTGGGTGAGTGTCATGACTGCTAAGGCGCCATCAGCGATAATTTCCAGCCGCCCCAGTGCCCGGCCCCAGAGACGCAAGGTCTCGGCGCGGCGGTTGTGGTAGAGATTGGTAACGATCATTTCGCGCTGAGCGCCTAGATTAACCAATCGACTGGCGAGCTCAAGTGTTTGCGGGCGCAAGCTTTGTTGGCGGAAGTTATCTGTGGCAGTGATAATGCCAGTCAATAATTGAGTGGCGATATCAGGCGTGATCAGTGCAGGATCAAGGTGTTCAATTAAGTTGTAAATAATTTCTGCTATTGAATCAGCAGTGACATCAACAATGTTAAGGCTGCCGTATTGTTCGTTGGCGGGTACATGATCGATATTAATAACTGGGGTGAGATGCCAGAAATCTGTTTGTTGATGATATGAATTTCCTAATGATTCAAAATCAGGTACACCCAACGTGATGATGAGGTCATACGCATACCCTGATGTAGTAATGTCAATGTCTTGGGCGGTTAGTTGGCCAGATTCGGGTACGAGATAAAAACGAAGCTCGTTGTCAGTTTTTCGATGGTAATATTCGCGGACCGCTACGCGCTCGGTATTAACACTAATGATCGTCTGCTGTAACTTCTGGAGTTTAGGGACAATATCAGTTAGCGGTAAAAATTCGTAGGTTGGCTTGGGTTCAAAATCAGCAACGCTGATCGTGACCTTTTTTCCGTAAGCGCTTAATAGGGTCCGCAAAGCAAACGCGCTGGCGAGGGCGTCGCCGGTCCAGGCTTCATTGGTGGTAATGAGGATTGCCTGGTGCTGTTTGATCAGCTCGGAAAATTGGTGGAATGAGTCGTAGGCCATGTGAATATAAATTACCGCATCATAGCCCAGGAGGGAACTGGTGTCAAATTGTCATGGATTGACATTGAGAGCCAAAGTAGGTACATTGTCACCACTGCACATTTGAAAGGAGCGATTCATGCGAAATTGTCTAGCCTTCATAGGGCACCTAATTGAGGATTTGAGTCTATTTGGTCGAGACCTCGTACTCTATAGCCGGCTGTTCTGGCTTTGGGCATGGGACAAGAACGTCAAGTTGCGCTGGTATCGTTGCTGCTGGTGGTTTGGTTGGATACCCAAAGATGAGTTCCACTCAGCGTTGTCGATCGATCCCGGACTACTAATGGTAATGAATCCAGAAGAATCGAAGCGGTATCACGAGGAGATAGCGTTTCAGCGTCAGCGGGCACATGTGGCCGATCTCAAACGGCGCTATCGAGGCTTGGGTCGATAAGTTAGTCATCCAAAAAATAAAAAGAGCCCCCGGCGATTGCTGGAGGCTTATTTTTTTACATACCCAACCGGCGTCTCGCCAATAATCGTCACTTGATCACCGACGTCGAGAAACTCGTATAACTTCTCGACATCTTTGTAGGCGATATTAATACAGCCGTGACTGCGTGGGCGTTTGCCGAAGTCGTTATGCCAGTAGGCGCCGTGTAAATAGTAGCTGGGTTTGAATTGTAGGTTCCATTTCGTATTAGGGAAGTAGTAGTCAGGCCCCCGATAGAGGACTGATGGCAGTTTGCGTTCAATCGCAAATTCACCAACCGGAGTTGGAGTTTGGCGAGTGCCCGTTGAGACGTTGATGGTCCCAAGTTTTACGTTACCCGCATAATAATCAAGTTGCTGACGGGAAAGGTCAACGATGACGTGCTTGTTCTTGGCTCGAGCCTTCTGGATGAGGGGGTCAAAACCCTTAATCGCTTCGTCACCATCTCGGTGACCATCGCCATCGGTATCTGGGTTCATTAAGTTGGTGGCCAAGGTTAATTCCAGTTCATCATTGAGGTGGTCATTGTCACTGTCGGCCATGTTGAGCCTAATCATTCCGGCGTGCCGCGGTGAGTACCCATCGCGAAGTTCAGCATCGTCAAGATATCCGTCGTTGTCAGTGTCGTTACTATTGGGATTAGTATGAAAGAGTTCAGTTTCGTCGCGGTAGCTGAGGCTGTCGCCATCAGCGTCGCTGGCGGGATCGATTATCTCGATTGGCGTTACTGTATCAGCGGCCGCAATTTCAACTACACCAGCAACCTGAGGTTGAGCTGGCGTGATAATAAATTGGCTACTGAAAGCCATGAGGCCGCAGCCGGCGATAACAACGGTTAAAATCCATTTCATTTATGTAGTATAGAGTATAAAGTAGAAAGTAGAAAGCTACTGTAGCTATTGAAAAAACATTCGAAATAGCGTAAAGTAAGGCTCATATATGAGTGAAACTGAATTACCAAAATCATACACTGCCAGTGAGCACGAGGATCGGATTTACGAGGCCTGGGAGCGGTCTGGGTATTTTAACCCTGATAAGCTGCCGGGCGAGCGAACGGAGCCGTATACGGTAATTTTACCCCCTCCTAACGCCACGGGGACGCTCCATACGGGTCATGCGATGTATGTTGTGGAAGATATCGCCATTCGCTTCGAGCGCTTACGCGGCAAGCGGGCATTATGGTTGCCTGGCACGGATCACGCGGCGATTGCGACCAACGCTAAAGTTGAAAAGCAGCTCAATAAAGAAGGTTTGACGCGCCAAGAAATTGGTCGTGAAGCGTTTGTGCAACGGATTGAAACATTTATTAAAGGTTCACAGGGAACGATCAATAATCAACTGCGCAAACTTGGTTTTTCCCTCGATTGGTCACGTGAAGCGTATACGCTTGATGAAACGCGTTCGTACGCCGTGCGCTATGCGTTTAAGCAAATGTATGACCTGGGTTTGATTTACCGCGGCTACCGCGTGGTTAATTGGGATCCGATTGCCAAAACCACAATTGCTGATGATGAAATTGTCTACAAAGAGGTTTCTGGTAAATTGTATACATTTAAGTATTCAAAAGATTTTCCAATTCCTGTGGCGACAACGCGGCCGGAGACAAAGCTTGGTGATACGGCTGTGGCGGTGCACCCAGAAGGGAAGTGGAAAGAATTTATCGGGCAAACATTTGAAGTTGCTGACTTTGCCGGCGCGAAACTGACGATTCAAATTGTTGGCGACGAAGCGGTTGATGAATCATTTGGCACGGGCGCGGTTGGCGTGACGCCAGCACACAGTGCGATTGATTACGAGATTGCCCAGCGCCATCAGTTGCCATTAGTTGAAGTGATTAATGAAGAGGCCAAGATTATCGAGACAGCAAGCACCTTAGTTGGTGGTTTGCCGGTGCTTGAAGCGCGCGAGAAAATTGTGGCTTGGATTAAGGATCAAGGTCTTCTCATGAGTGAAGAAGACATGGTGCAAAACCTGTCATTATCAGAACGCACCGAAGCGGTCATCGAACCATTGCCGAAACGTCAGTGGTTTGTAAATGTGAATAAAGAATTTCCTTATACGCAATCGGTTGATGATCCAATTGATGGGTTCAAGGATGGGCAGTTGGTAACATTAAAACAATTAATGCAGCATGTTGTTAGAAGTGGCCAGATCAAGATTTTGCCGGAACGCTTTTCAAAAATATATTTTAACTGGGTTGATAATTTGCGCGACTGGAATATTAGCCGCCAGATTTGGTTTGGACATCAGGTGCCGGTATGGTATCGCGGCGATGAAATGGTTGTTGGCGTTGAGGCGCCAGCAGGCACTGATTGGCAACAAGACCCGGATGTGCTCGACACTTGGTTTAGTTCAGGGCTATGGACATTTTCTACTCTTGGCTGGCCCAATGAGCACAGTGAAGATCTCCAGCGCTTCCACCCAACTGACATGTTAGATACGGGATATGACATCTTGCCTTTTTGGGTGTCAAAAATGATCATGCTTTCAACTGGTCTTTTGGGCGAAGTTCCTTTCAAGACGGTATATCTACACGGTCTCATTCGTGACGAACAAGGCCGTAAAATGTCGAAGTCACTGGAAAATATTATCGATCCACTCGACATTATTCCGGAGTATGGCGCTGATGCTTTGCGCTTAGCCTTGGCAATCGGTTCAACTCCAGGCAATGATAAAAACTTGGGCATGGAGCGTATTACCTTCCAACGAAATTTTGTAAATAAGTTGTGGAATATCTCGCGATTTATTCTCACAAGCGTTAACGAAGTGAAATTGATTACTGAAGCACCAAAAGCTCAAACGTTAACTGACGAATGGCTGCTCAATAATTTGAATACAGTTGTTGCTCAAGTCACCAAGCACTTAGAGCAATACAATTTCTCAGCTGCGGCCGAAATCTTGCAAGAATTTACCTGGAGCGATTTCGCTGATTGGTATTTGGAAGTTTCTAAGATTGAAAAAGACAAAGATGAAATTCTCCTCTATACCTTACAAACTCTCTTAAAATTGTGGCACCCCTTTATCCCGTACGTCACGGAAGTTATTTGGGAGCAATTAAATGCCGAAGATTTATTACTGGTAGCGCCTTGGCCACTTGCTCAAGAAACCAATATCCAAGTTTCAGATTTTGAAACGGTGAAAGAATTGATCACAGTAATTCGAACGCTCAAAAGCGAACAGAAGATCGCGCCGTCAGTAATGGTGCCGGTACAAATCGTGGCTGGCGATAAGCAGTCATTGATCGAAGCCCAAATGGCGGTTATTAATAAGCTTGCCCGGTGTGAGATTTCCATGGTTGCGGCCTTGCCAGAAGGTGGCATTGGCACCTCAATGGCAGGTATTGCGCTCAAACTGGATACAAGTGCTATACTGGATCCAGAAGCTGAGCGGGTGCGACTTGAAAAAGAGATCGCCGAGCTCGAAGCGTACATTAAGAAAGTTGAAGCGAAACTGGCTAATGCCGAGTTCGTTGCCAATGCTCCGGAAGCCGTCGTGGCCACTGAGCGGCAAAAATTATCTGACAGTCAATCCAAGTTGGCCTTATTGCGGCAACAAGTAGTCTAGTTCTTCAACAATTGGAGGATGTCCGATGAACTTCAAGGTCATTGTTCGTGATTTGCGCATGTGGTGGCGGAGCTACGGTCTCCAGGTCTGTGCGGTATTGGCGTGGTTCTTGGCCGTCGCTCTTCTCTGGTACTTTACGTTCCCAGAGGGTAATTGGGTGCTATGGATTGCCCCCGTGTTTGTGAGTTCCGGTATCTGGGTATTTGCAATTGTTCCGAAACTGCCGGCATCGCTTAAAAACTTGCGGCGTCGGAAGCCAGGCAAGTCATCGCGCCAACGTACAATGGCGCATTAGCTCATCCTACAATGTAGTAACTCCAGGCGAGACGCCTCCCGTGTCTCGCCCATCCATTTTATATGCCAAAGAAAATTATTACCGACCCCAAGAAAATCGACCACGTGTTGTCACGTGGTGTTGAGATGATTTACCCCAATCGAGAAGCGCTCGAGACAGTTTTGCAATCCGGCAAACGACTACGAATCTATTATGGAATCGATCCAACCGGTAAACTCCACGTTGGTCACGGTGTTGAGTTGCTCAAATTGCGACAGTTGCAGGAACTGGGCCATGAAGTGATCGTCTTGATCGGTGATTTCACCGGCATGATTGGTGATCCAACTGATAAGGCGGCGGTCCGCAAGCAATTGACTCGCAAAGAAGTGTTGGCCAACGCCAAAAATTATAAAAAACTTATTGGCAAAATTTTAGATCTCAAACAAACGAGCTTTAAAACTAATTCTACCTGGTTATCGAAGCTCTCGATTGCGGAGTTGGTGTCGATTATGTCGAATTTCACTGCCCAACAAACGTTAGCGCGCGGCATGTTTAAGACGCGTTTAGCAGCCGGCCAGGATTTGTTCTTGCACGAGTTTCTGTACCCGCTGATGCAAGCGTACGACAGCGTGGCGATGGATGTTGATATGGAAATTGGCGGCAACGACCAGATGTTCAACATGATGGCTGGGCGGACGTTGTTACGCAAAATGAAAAACAAAGAGAAGTTTGTGTTGACCATGAAACTGTTAGTCGACCCGACTGGCAAGAAGATGGGCAAGACCGAGGGCAACATGGTAAATCTTGATGACGCGCCAAACGATATGTACGGCAAAGTGATGAGTTGGCCCGATACGATCATGATGACTGCGTTTGAGATCCTCACGGACATTAGTGATGTAGTTCTTAATGTCGTGCGCGAAAAACTCGCCCAAGAAAGCGTTAACCCGCGCGACATTAAAATGCAATTAGCGCATGAAATCGTGCGAATGTATCACGGCGAAAAAGCGGCGATTAAAGCTCAAGAGGAATACAAGCAAGTATTCCAACAGGGCAACAAACCAACCGACATTGCAACAATAAAACTTGGCGTTTCAGAAATTGGGGTATTGGAGTTATTTGTCTCAACCAAATTGGCGACGAGTAATAGCGAAGCGCGACGGTTGATTAAAGAAAATGCTTTGAAGATTGATGACAAAGTTGTTTCTGACGAGCAACAGCGAATTACGATTCCCGAAACTGGATTGTTGTTGCAGCGGGGGAAGAAGATGTTTGTACGAGTTAAGTCGTAATGGTAGGGGCGGCTCTGGAGTCGCCCGCATCAACATGTAAATAAAGAAAGAAAGCCCCGACGATGGTCGGGGCTTTTTTGGCTGGTCAATATAGGTCATTGTTGTGATCACTAGTAGCTTCTCTGGCATTGGAGATCATGGAGCTCAGATGTCCGATATTGCTGCGGTCGTAGACACCGATAACGCCATACGTTCTTCCACCTATACGGCATCCTTCCCCAATCCGATAGGTGCGATCAGGTTCGCGGGTGTAGGTCCATGAGCCGTCATCAAGGTTGACCGTTACTTCTTTCGGGCATTCTTCTGAGAGAGTGGTGTAACAACAATTCATCGCAAACGACAGAAAGACTAGGTCTTCGGATTTATTGGGCATGTTGACCCCTTTCTTTTTTTTTGAATTTCGGACAGAGCCTGGTTGGTTTTCAAACAACGATTAACGGCACTTTATCTACATTAACCCTAACTGTCAATAATTGATCAAACAAAAACCCGGCTTTAAGGGCAGGGTTGATCCAAAGAAGAATAGGGAATTACTCAACAATCTCCTCGCGCTTATCCTTCACAAACGACATCGCGCGTTCCAGGAATTCTACCATTAGCTTAAATGGTGTTTCAATGACGAAGTCTAAGATGTAGAGGAAGATATTAACCCGCGCGAAATTTGCTGAGAAGAAGCGGCCGACGCGGATAATTGGCAAGGAGAAGAAATCGACGATGAAGTTCGCGAGGTTGTCTTTGCGGGGGATGACTGAGAGCTGCTTGGCGAGGTTGCGTAGGCGGAACCCAAAGAAGCTGACGACGGTTAAGAAGAAGACAAAGAGCAGGCCGCTCATCAAGTTGAAGTTGAGAGACATCAAGATCCGGACAATGATGCCAAACGAGATCACAAACATCAGCGCGTACAATGTATTGAAAATAATATAACTGGCCGAGCCGCGTTTCAGTGATTTCTTGATCTTTACCACTACTTTGCGTTCGCCACCATGGACAATCTTTTTCAGCTCTTCAATAATAATCTTCGTATTGGCGGCGCCAGGAACCGAAATCGTCATCGCTACGACGAACATTAAGAATGGATGGAATAAGACATTAATCAAGAGGGGAATCCAGTGGATTTGGCCGTAGACCAGGCGGTCGAATGGTAATTCAAAAACAAAAGCCAGGATGGTTTTGGTAAATAGGATATAGAGAATAACCCGGAAGATGCTGCCGACGAGTTTGCCCTTGATTCGTTTGTAGTTAGTGCTACAAATCGCTTCAGTTTGCGCGGCTAAGCGATTGTCATCAGTAAATAAGGCGTGGTCACTGCCGTGGCGTTCGATCAGTTCGCGGAGGATGGTGAAAAATACTGACTGGCGCCGGACTGCTTGGGTGAGTTGAAAGCCCATTGGATGCGCCAAGTGCCAATCGATCCGTTGGCGGAGTGTGGCGAGTTGTGAGGTCACATCAACCAGGCGATCACCCGTGAGCGTGCCCCAGTCATTTACATATAAGCGGAGGAGGCGATAGCGGAGATGCGTCGCGTCAGCTTTTAAGAGGGTCTTAAGGGTTGCAATATAGAGTTGTAAATTCTTTTCCTTATCATCGATCGCTGCATTGGTAATGACGACTGTGTCGACCATTCGCGAATACATGAAGTGGGTCATTGCTTGGGTCTTGGTCGTTGGAAAGAAAAATTCATCCACTTCGGTGGCGGCGACCGAGATCATCCACTCGCGGAGCTTGTCTTGGTTGGCAACGCGGTGTTGGGCAAATAACCCAAAGATCGTTTGGTATTTGGTAATGATCGTGGCGACGTCGGTAATGACGGTTTCGGGCAGGGTGTCGTTCGGTAAATACCGAGCGCGGACAAATTCAAAAATTAACGCTTGGCTGACGCGGGTGGGGTCGGGGTCTTGGAGAAATAGTAATTGGCGACGCAGTAAACGCTCGAGGGCGTTGCGGCGGACCAGGTGCTCGTCGTTGTAATCGATCGCATTGCGAAATTTCTCATAGAAAAATCCCAGCTTGGACACAAGCTGGTTGAGGCGAATCTTTTCAACGTTGTTAGGGATCGGACGAGCGTCGCTGCGACTATAGCTGTCGAGCAACCACTCCATATCTGATGCAAGTGGCATACGGTTGCAGTATAGCAGAGCTCGGTGCTGCAATCAATGGGGTTTTAGCGAAAGGGTTCGAGGAGGACCAGCGCACAAAAGCCGGTAAAAAATAGGATCGCGATCCCGATAATCAGCAAACGCCACGGTCGGGGGCGAGTCTCTGTCGGCAATAGTCGCTGGTTGGCAATTGTTACGAGGATAATATGCACGAGCATCGCGACGGCATTGAGTGATGCTCCGAGAACGATTAAAGTTTTAGGGTCGCTCAAGCCAAGCGCCAATAATACGCAGCCAAAAATAATTTGGATCCAGATGCAGCGGTGATACCACTGCGACAGTTTTACTCCAGCACCGCGACGAAGACGCATGATCGCGATGTTTTCGGTAATGATCCGTGAAGTTGAATCAAGGATGCTTAGTTGGGTTTGAAATAAGACCACCGCAATCAATAGGAGAAATAATGAACCGACGAAGCCAAGTGTTTGACCGCCGATCATTGCCGCTTCGTTGATTACAAAATGAATACTTTGATCATTGCCGCTCACCCCAAAAGCACTCGCGTAACTTAAAAGCATTAATAGCAACATGGCGCTTAAGCCGCCGGCCCAAAACACGAGCGCGTGTTCCCGATTGACCGCCAGCCACCACTGATTAAAGCGGGTGATATTTGTCGGGGTGACGCTCATCGGTGTGCCTTCAAGTGAGGTGATTGCCGATTCGGCTTTGCCACTAAATAATCCAGATAATTTTCGGCCATACGCACCCATGCCATACTCTTTCTCGATCGCGTACATTGATTGGGCGAGATTCAAATTACCGCCGGCCCCAGAGTAGGCAAAGGCGCCGAGAAATGTTGCCAGGCCGATGCCTGCTGGCAAGAACTGATAACCCTCACCGCGGCCAATAAGTCCAGCCAGTAAGGCGCCGACATCTGACCAGTCGACCACAATGAGGGTGATGAGCAACAGAAAGGGTAAGGCGCAGGCAATGATTGTAATTGTTACGCGTTCAAGTAATTTGTACACCACCGGAGCACTGCTCACAATTAGGCCAATGATCAGTAATAGTGCGATCGCGATCCAGCGAGGATCAATACCCACTCCAAGCAACGCCACCAGTGCTGTGGCTGAGGCGGCAATGATACCTGGCAGAGCGAAACCGATGAAGGTGGAGCCAATAAACCAGTACGGGGCGAAGCGCCAGAGCTTACTGATCCCCACAAACACGCTTTCACCCCGGACGAGGGCGTAGCGCTCGATTTCCATATTGATAAAAAACTGCAGGGTGATGCCAATGACCGCCGCCCAGACAATCCCGAGTCCGTAATTGGCGGCTAAGTATGGCCACAAAATAATTTCACCCGAGCCAAGCCCGAGCGCCAGTAATAAAAAACTGGGCCCGATTAAGCGGCGCACTGGCGGCGCTGGCGGCATGGTGAGTGAACGTTTCATCTATTTAGTATAGCATGATGATTTACAACAGCTGGATTATGCGGTATGCTAGGGGAGTTATTAAATATTTTGCTGTAAATCTATGGCTGATTCCACGTCTACTGCTTTAGAGGTAATCATCGAAATTCCTCGCGGCAGTCGTAACAAGTATGAAATGGATCATGAGCGGCATGTGATCAAGTTTGATCGGATGCTGTACTCAGCGGTCCACTACCCAAGTGATTACGGATTTATTCCGGAGACACTTGGTCAGGATGGTGATCCGCTCGATGCATTAGTATTGCTCTGGGAGCCAACATTTCCAGGCTGTCTGATTGAGTGTGAACCGATTGGGGTGTTTAAAATGATTGATGGGGGCGAGCATGACGAAAAAATCGTCTGCGTCCCAGTGGCCGATCCGTTGACTAACCACATGACAAAGCTCGCCGATGTCCAGCCGCATCTTCTGAAAGAAATCGAGCACTTTTTCTCCACCTACAAAGAGCTCGAAGGTAAGAAAGTGGAGGTTGAAGGTTGGGGTGATCGCGCTGAAGCTGAAGCGATCATCAAAGACTGTCGTGAACGTTACCAAAAACAAAAATAATTCATAACCGTAATCGGTATGGCGACACGTAAAACCATCGTCAAGCAGGCGGTCAAAGCAAAGTCAAAAGCAATGAAGGCCGTGGCTGAGCAGTCGTATGTCGACATTGAAGCGTTGGCCGCTGAACTTGGCAGTATGGTCAAAGGCGCAAAGGCAAAATATGATGGCCTTGATGCCAAGACTAAAAAGCAAGTGATTGCCGGTATCGCCGGTGCGAGCGCTTTGCTCGCCGGAGCCGTTGGCTATGGCATAATGAAAAAAAGTAAGCCAAAAGCTCGGGCTACTAAGAGTGCCAAAAAAAGTCGATAAGATTTTAAAAATAAAACCCGTTGCTCGTCTGTATCCGCAGACATCAGAGCAACGGGTTTTATTGTGGGTTGTAATTCTGGTATACTGAAGCATATGAAAACATCAAAACCTAAAGCAAAACCTGTCACCACTCAAGTGCAAACACGCACACAGGTGAGTTTCTCGGTGGCGCTTGTCTTGTCGGTGTTAGCGGTGGCAAATTTAATGTCAGTGATTGTTTCAATGAATCGCGGAGTGGTAATGGGCGACAGTACAACTAGCGCAGCGACCTATTATGTGGACGCTCAGCTTGGCCTTGATACTAATGATGGTCTAACTGCCGCGACGCCTTGGCAAACATTAGCCAAAGTTTCCACGACCGCTCTGCAGCCAGGTGATACGGTGCTCTTAAGGGGTGGCAGTGTTTGGAATGAAAAATTAGTAATTAATGCGTCAGGAGTTGCGGGTAATCCAATTCAGATTGGGTCATATGAGGTGGCTGGCGTTAAGCCATTGATCAATGGCAACGATCAGCTCGATTTCGGCATTGTTATTCTTGGTCGTGATTATATTTCCATTAAAGATATAGCAGTGACTCGCATTAATACCGGCGGGATGGCGCCAAGCGCTGGCATTGCCATTGCTAACAGTAATAATATTATTGTTGATGATGTAGAAGTTTCTAATACGAAGGGTGTGGGCGGTATTTTTATCTACTCGAGCACCTCAGGGCGCGGTGAAAACAATACGATCAAAAACTCGAAGATTACCGACACTCGCGCCAGTGCGTACGGCACGGCAACGGGCAATATGGGTAACGGTATTCAGCTGTGGGCTGAATGTGCAACCTGTGGCAAGAACAATACGCTTGAAAATAACACTTCGACCGGTAGCGGCGACCATGGTATCGGCGTATTTATGCCGTACACCACTGTGCGCAACAATACCGTGCGTAATAACGATGAGTCTGGTATCTCTGCCAGTAACAGCAATGCTCATCATACGACTATCGATGGCAATACCGTGAGTGGTAATTGTCAGAAAACCGATGACTGTTTCGGTATTAATCTGTTCCGTGCTGGCGCGAGCAATGTTGTGAAGAATAATAGTGTTTCAGCTCAAAAAGACACAATTAGTGACTCGACCATCAAATCTAATGACGGGTATTTTGGGGTGAAGTTCGGTACCGGCGGCATTCGTTTTGATGGTGGTGACTCAACGCTGGTAAATAATCCGGCATTTGGCGTTGGTTCTGACTACATGAGTCAATCAGGCAATGTAATTTCTGGTAACACTATTTCTAACGAATACGATGCCGTTCAAGTTTATAACTATGATGGCGTTACGGTTTCAAATAATAATATTTCCAATAGTGTTCGTTGGGGAGTCAATGCATCTGCAATGAATTCTGTTCTTGGCAATGTAACGCCACCCCTTGAACTGTCTATTGTTGGTGGGGTGCTGATGGCTAAATGGGGCGGTAAGGCGGCAGTGACATTAGAAAGTATCACCAAGCCAATTACTGTTACCATTCAAGGTAATACGATTACTGGTAAGGGCGTGAACACAAGTAAGGCGACTGTAATCGGTGATGTAGTGCCAGAGCCAACTCCAACTCCAACTCCAACATCTACAGTTGATACAGTGGCGCCGGTAGTGACGTTGGTCGGCGGTGGCTCGGTGTCTCTGACTAAGGGCCAGACGTGGGCTGACCCAGGCTACACCGTCACTGATAATATTGATCTAAGTCCGGTGGTTACAGTTACTGGCTCGATCAACATCAATACAGTTGGTACGTACGTGTTCAATTATAGTGCCCGAGATGCCGCAGGCAATCAATCTGTCGTTGTGAATCGCACAGTAACGGTCACTGATGTTGTCGCTACGTGCACCAAAGCTACCTATTATCGAGATGCTGATGGTGATGGAAAGGGGTATGGGAGCGCCCAAAGTCTATGTCCTGCCAATGCCACTGGGTATGTTACCAACAATAAAGATTGTAACGATTCAGTAAAGGCAACATGTAGGAGCGCGGGATATATTTGCAGTAAGACGTGTTATAAACGGTAAGATAGGAATATTCAGAACGAAAATAAAACCGCCAAATGGCGGTTTTATGATTGGGGAATGTTGTCTTGTGGTCGCGTCCGATCAGGGAACCACCAGTTGTCAGAATCGGTTTCGATAATTGCTTGAGCAACTTGTTGGGCGGCTTCAGTCTTCAACCGTTTGGCCACGCCGGGGATCCAATCAAGCGCGCGCTTATTGCCGATGTCACCCTGCTCCTTGAGGGCAATCAGGAATTCTAGGTTGTCAGCGTCTTTAGCAATTCGCGCTTCTAATGTTTCGCGCGCTTCATATTGAACAATAATTTCTTCAATGTCTTTGCCAAATGGCACGGTCGCCGCTAAATCACTTAATGCTTTGTGCTCAAAGCGTTCTGTGTATTTCTGGTGGACGTGGTTTAAATCAGAAATGCGGCTTTCAGTAAAATCGTGGAATAAGCACATTTTCAATACGGTATCGAGATTGGCTTCTGGAGTGAGTTGCGTTAAGACATACCCAATGTAGCAGACGCGGTTAGTGTGTTCGGCAACGCTTTGTGAGCCTGAACCTAAGAAGAAAAACCCGCTACGGGGCGTCTTGGCGAGCATTCCAGCTTCGTAGAGAAAATCGGCGATTTTTTTGAAGTCTTGCATATGTGCCAGTTTAGCAAATATCAGGATTGTAAGCTAGGGACGCGAGAGCGTATTGGCACTTTTTATATATTGTGGCATAGTAATCTTAATTAATCCTAAGGAAATGCTTATGATCATCCGGCCGATGACTGACCAGGACATCCCAGAGGTTTTACATATTGGGCTCGAAGTTGAAGGATTCCGGGTGTCAGAGAATCCTGAGGATTACTTTTGGTCTGAAGCACAACTTCGGCGCTGGGTAGCCAGTGAGGATGTCTTGTTGGTTGCTGAAAGTGACGACAAAGTCGTTGGCTTTGTACTGACAGCGCACCATCGTCCGACCGGCAAAGTCACTTGGGAAAATCAGGTCGTATTGCCGGAGTATCGGGGACAGGGTATCGCCAAGGCCCTGATCGTTGAGATGGAGAAACGGCTTAAGGATCAAGGGGCGACGTATCTGCACTTCTTAACCAAAACCGACAACCCACATCTCGACTACTATAAAAAATCATTCGAACCCGGCCACACCTTTGTCTGGTTCGGCAAGCATCTCTAGTTTAAACAAAAAGACCGAGTCTTGTGAGACTCGGTCTTTATTTTTTACAGCTTAGTAAAGTTGTACAGTTTCTTGTCCGTGAGATCGTAGTAGGAATTTTCGTAGGTATTTGCTGGGTTGCTAAGCTTAAAGGGGTTGGTTTGGTACAAGTACACCTCCGAAGCCAATGGCTTGCCAGGATAGCACCAAAGAATCCATTGATGTTTTTCATTTACAAAATCATTGGGCAGCCGCACCACTCCTTTCGAACACAAGTAAAACATCAGAATTTCTTCTAGAATAAAGTTTATTTTTTCTTCCGGAGGATTTGCCGCTCCAATATCTTTAAGGACCAATGATTTAAAATCTTTATCTTTGGTATACATCTTTTTAAGCTCGCTCAAGCATCTAAAAAAATCCTTACACTCGAGAATCATTTGCGACCAGCTGGAGTAATTAATGGAATTCTGAATATACAAAGGATGCTTTTCCATAATCTTAGTAAAAGCAAATTTGTGGGCGTGGGTTAAGTTCTCAAACTTCTTCTTTAAGTCTTTGGCGGCAGCTGGGGAATTATAATATAAACTATCGCTATAAATAAGATTAAGTCCAACTTGCGGTTTGATAATTTTAGGGATAAATGACTCCATGTAGTCAAAGCACTTCTGTGCTGACTGAGCATTGCTAATTCGGTTCATTGAAATGCCAAACAACAACAAGCCTGGCTGCTTGGGCAGGTGATTGATGTCGAAATGTTGGTGCTTAGTTTGTTTCATATGATAGTTTCCCTGTATCAAGACTTTGTATCAACAATACACTGCGTGTCATAAAAGGTCAATTGACTTAGAGTGTACTCTGTAGTAAAAAGGATTCAGTCATTTAACAAGGAGGTATATCATGGGTTTCATGCGTTGGGAAGAGAGGGCCTATGCTGGGTTACTTGATGAGCGTCGTGGTAATATCGACGTAGTTATCTCGGCCTACGAATCGCTCAATACAGGCAAGGCA